>CAZNQF010000157.1:0-4522 GCA_964575125.1 uncultured bacterium | reverse complement strand
CCTACATCAAGTTGTTCAGCTGTTCTGTGGGCTTTCCCATGGTCAGTTGTCCAAATAGTCGCAGATAAACCATAATCTGAATCATTTGCAATATTCAGTGCTTCTTTTTCATCTTCAAATGGAATTAATGATACTACCGGACCAAAAATTTCTTCCTGATTCACTCTACATGAATTTGGTAGGCCTTCAATAACCGTCGGAGATATAAACCATCCCCTACAGTTTGCACCATCTATATTTACCAAGTTACCTCCACATAAAACAGTTCCATTCTCTGATTTAGCTAATTTAATATATCCTAATATTTTATTTAAATGATCTTCAGAAATAACTGCACCTAAATTTGATTTATCGTCCATTGGATCTCCAACTATAAGCATGTTTGTTTTACGGACGAATTCTGACTTAAACTTATTATAAATTGTTTTTTCAATCAATATTCTTGAGCTACATAAACAAATTTGACCTTGATTTGTAAACGAAGATCTAACTAATTCTGAAATAGCCTTGTTAAAATCACAATCTGCATATACAATGGCAGGATTTTTCCCGCCCATTTCCAGAGAAGTTTTTTTAAACTGATTTGCACAGGATTTTAAAATAGTTTTTCCTGTTTTTGTACCACCAGTAAATGAGACTGCTGAAATGTCTTTATGATCTACAATTGCAGACCCAACTGAGTCTCCTTGTCCATGAACAATATTTAATACACCAGATGGTAAATCAGATTCTATGCAAATTTTTGATAATAAATATGCGGTCATAGGTGTCAGCTCAGATGGTTTACCAATTACACAATTTCCAGTTGCCAAGGCCGGAGCGATTTTCCATGTAAACAAATAAATAGGTAAATTCCATGGAGAAATACATCCAACCACACCTATTGGTTTACGCAGTGTATAATTAATAATTGAATTGATGGTTTGGTGAGATTCCCCATGAAAATTCATCACCGCCCCTGCAAAAAATCTAAAATTAGCTGCAGCTCTTGGAATATCAATCTCCTTGGATAAATAAATTGGTTTCCCAGTATCTATGGTTTCTGCTTCCGCTAACTCAATTAATTTTTCATCGATTTTATCGGCTATTCTGCATAAATATTTCGCTCTTTTTTCTACAGATAATGCGGACCAAGAGGGAAATGCTGTTTTTGAAGATTGAACAGCTAAATTAATATCATCTTTCGTCGAATCCGGGTATTGGGAATAAATGCCACCAGTAGAAGGATTTATATTGTCCAAATAATTTTTGTCTTTTGGAGGAACAAGGCTTCCATCTATGTAATTTAAAATCTTTTTCATTCAGGATTTTTTTTAAACTCCATTTTTAAATCAATATTTTTTGCCAACGTAGTCAATGCACCTATAGAAATAGCATCTACTCCTGTGCTAGCATAGGCCGTTAATGTTTCCAGGTTAATACCACCTGAAGCTTCCAAAAAGACATTTTTTGGAGAACCTTTTTTCACAATTTCAATTGCTTTTTCAATTTCTTTGGGTGTCATATTATCTAATAGAAATCCATCAATCTCATAATTTAGACCTTCTTTAAGCTGATCCAAATTATCTACCTCTAGCTCAATAGGAACAGTTACATTCTTTTTGAACAATTGGTTTAGTGCTTGTTTCACCCCCCCAGAAGCGGAAATGTGATTATCCTTGATTAATACAGCAGCTTGCAAATTCATACGATGGTTGTAACCACCCCCGACAGCAACTGCATATTTCTCAAATAATCGTAACCCTGGTGTCATTTTTCTTGTATCTAAAATTTTACAATCAAATCTATCAGCAATCTCAGTATATTTTTTAGTCAATGTCGCAATACCACATAATCGCTGCAATAAATTTAAAATAACTCTTTCTCTAGATAATATTTTTTGTGCTGACCCTGTACATACAGCTAAAACGCAATTCTTAGATGCAAATTGTCCATCCTCTAATTTTATATCAACTACAATATCATGAGGGAAGCAGTGCGGTAAGATAGAGACCCCTGCTGCTATACAGTCCTCTTCTGCAATAATTTCTGCCGTCATTTTTACAGACTCTCTTACAGTACTGAGTGTAGTTATATCCTCCCAACTTTTATCTTCGGATAAAAAAAAATCTATCTTTTCTTTAACAAAATCTTCTGAAAGAGTTGTTAGTCTTGAATAAGGAATGTTATTTTTTTGATAATCAGTCATTACAGGCATTGAAGCCTGCCACCATCCACAGGCAGATTGATTCCGTTTATATACCCAGCATATTCAGAAACCAAAAAAACAATAGCATATGCTATTTCTTCTGGTTCAGCGATACGTCCTACGGGAATATCTTTTATCCATTCCTTTTTAATATCTGTTGAAGCTACTCCATTTTTTTTTTGCAATGGATTTGAACAACGAATCCAATCTGTTTGTATTTGTAGCTCCTGGAAGAAGATTATTTACAGTGATCCCAAATGGAGCAACTTCGCTGGCTAATGTTTTTGCCCAACTCCCAACAGCACCTCTAATAGTATTTGATACTCCTAATCCAATTATAGGCTGTTTGACTGATGTCGAAATAATATTAACAATTCTTCCAAATTTTTCCTTTTTCATAAACGGAAGAATCCCTTTAACTAATATCTGATTACATAATACATGTTTATAAAATCCATCTAAAAAGTCATCTGATGTCGCAGCAGTAATTTCCCCCGGAGGAGGACCCCCTGTATTATTTATTAAAATATGAATAGGTAATTTCTTTTCAAGATAAACTGTTAAATTCTCTTTTAGTTTATTTGGATCTGAAAAATCAGCACATAAAATATCATGGTTTTGATCATTGGATACAGATAGCTCTAACTTGGTTTCCTTTAATGAATCCAAATTTCGTGAAATTAGAACAATTTCTGCTCCTAATTCTGATAATAATATTGCCGTAGCTTTACCCATACCTTGAGTGCTACCACATACAGCAGCCCTCTTCCCTGAAAAATCAAATATCATTTTCTATTCATTGAATGTGAATAATAAAATCCCAGTTTTTTTTGTACTTCTTCAGGCAAAATCGGAAGTTTTGATCGCGGGAGAAAAAATGTAGTCAGGTTTGTAAAATCTCGAAATACTTTATGTCGTTCTGCTGTTGCTCTTAAATAACTATAACCTGAAGAACCTCCAGTCCCTGTTTTCATCCCTATCATGCGATGTGCCATAAGAGCATGTCTATATCGCCAAGATGTTAAATTTTCGTCAAAATCAATCAAGCCGATTAACAATCTATAAGGTAAAAATAATACAGGTTGATCACGATAAAGAAAAATTAAAAGTGCTGCCTGCAAAGCTTTATAAGATAAATTCTTTTTACTGGTTGTGTTAAGGTCATTGTATTTGGTTTCATCCATAATAGCTTCAAACTTTTCCCGTGTATTTTCATAATTTTTCTCCATCCTCAGCTTTTCCTCTTTAGATAAATCTCTTGAGTCTATTAATTTTCTCTGTGCTATCAAATTTTTATCCACAGCTTGTCGGGAGGTATCCCAAAAACTAAACCCTTCAAAATCAAGAAAAGGTGTTCGCTCAAGCCATTGATTAACACCCTCAAACAGCGAAAGACTATTTTCTGCCTCCTCCAATCTTAATCTTTCTTCATCATTTAGCGCACTAGAATATGCTTGTTTTTCAAATAAGATACGGTTCTCCTTCTTCAATCCCATTTTTATTTCTAACAACCGAAATTGCACACTCTGAAACCCTGATGCAGGAGCAAGCAGATCTCTGAATTCAAGAAAATCTGAGGGCGACATAGTTTCTATAATTCTAATTTGTTCTATCAATATTTTTTGAATTTCTTTAATTCGTTCAAACCGAGAAACTATAATTCCCATATGGGTTTCGTTTACAGAGCTATCATGAAAATAATCAATTATTGAATCAAGCTCATGTAAAATTTGCTTAAACCATAATTCATAAACCTGATGAGTTATAATAAACAACATTTCTTCGTGGGCAGGAATTTCAGTACCCTCACTGAGAGGATTTTGAAGAGACAATAACTCAGGAATCTTTAAATAGCCCTGATAGGTAACTTGTTTAGACTTTGATTTCATTTATCAATGTAAAGAACAGAATGAGCGGTAAATTTAATTTGAGTGCCTTTAGTAAAAAAAGGGATTCCTTACCGCAAGTCTACTATTTTTTTCTCCACATTTTATCATTTTTTCTAAAAGCATTTATTATTTTAAACCATAAAGAGTTAGGTTCTTCCCCCTAAATATTTTAACCCAATCTCTAATGCCCAAGGCAACACATATAATTAATGTAATCCAAAAGATTACAGACACAGTAGTAAATTCAAACAACATAACTAACCTCCTATTATTATTTTATAAATTGCATGACTAACTTCGTCACTAGTTGGAAACTCACCAACAAAACAATTAAAATACCTTTACTACAAAATCAGAAAACAAATGTAAATCTTTTGTAACCAAATTGTAAAGACAGCAATCATTTGATTATTGCCTTGAGATTAACAATCTAAAGATGGCATTT
>CAZNQF010000156.1:0-4537 GCA_964575125.1 uncultured bacterium | reverse complement strand
CATCATACATTTTCTTTCGAGCTTTATGAACTCGTGATCTACCATAATGATATGAGACTCGTTCTCCACTCATATAAGGAAAATATTGTGGACTATAGTTCGCAATAGTTAGCTCAACCTTTATATCTGTCCATGAATCAAATGTTGGTAGTGAATCTCTTGGAATAAAATTATCTGAATCCTCTTCTATTGTAAACTCAAAGATTGATAGCCAATTTTCAGACTCGTCCTTCTTATAATAGTTTAATTTTTCAATATTCATATGAGTGCCAGCCTTACCTTCTCCAAGAGTTAATGCTTCAATTTTCCACCTTCTTTGATTATCTGATGTAAGTTCATTTATAAATCTAACTTTCCTCTGAAATTCTGATGTAAAATCTTTTTCAAATATGTTAGTGTCGTTTGCGGTTGTATCAATTATTTTTGAAATAAAAATACCATTGATTGTTCTCACAATTTCTGCGATTGAAACATCGTCATCATGTGTGTATACAATTGTTTTATTTATTGAATTAATCTTCCGTCCAAATCTGAAAATATATCCGCTATCTGGATGGAAAGTATCCAGTAATTTTGATCCTGTTGAATTTTCAAGACCTTCATCGTAATCAATAGATGCTCCGTTATCATCTAAGCCCTCTAAACCCAGAGCATCATCACCTTCTAATAAGGCTGAAAGTTTAAACTCTCTTGATGAATATTTATCTATTGTGGATTCGCATCCGAAAACAGATAAGCAAAGAATTAAAATAAGTATATTATTATGTGTCATATTTATTCTCCTTTATTTCCAAAAATGATTATTTTTTTTTGAATGTTTTTTTTGTTTTTTCCATCCCTTTTTATGATCTTTAATCTCGTCGCGAACTTCCTTTCTAAAACGATGTTCAAAGCCTATCATTTTTGCTCTTTGTAGATTATTTAATTTTCCCTCGAGGTTTGAAATAAAACTTTTTTTAGAATTTAATTTGTTTTGCTCGAGTTCTGAAATAGATGAGAGTAGTTTTTCTAGTTCACTATTTGAAATTGTATCACCTCTATCAATTTTTTCTCTTAGTTCTTTATTTAATGATTTTTCTTTTTGGGACAATGATTTTATCTTTTCTCTATATTCTCTAAAAAGAGGGAAAAATTTCTCGGCTTGTTCATTTGTTAATTTCAGATGTTCTGTTAATCTCCAAGCCATCATCATCTCCATTTTATCTTTCTTTCTTTCCTTCCCATTTATACAAGTAAGGGATAAAAGAACTATTATTATTATGCATTTTTTCATAATTATATTTCCTCTTTATTTTCTAAATCTGTTAGCTCTAATTCATATAAAAAATTTACTGTTTCAAATATATCTTCCTCATCATTTAAAAGAAATAATGCCATATCATTAATATACTCGGTGGTATCAATTGTATATTCATTTTCAGGTTCATTATTTAAATAACTATAATATGCGGAGTCTTTATTTAGGGAATCAAAACTTAAAATTCCAACTACTAAAATGATAAATCCACCTAATATCGTTTGAGTGAGCTGTTGTTTCAATTTTCGATCTATCTTTTGTTGCTCATTTAGAGCTTGAATGAATTGATCCTCATTTAAATGATTTAAATCGGTTTGTAATGAATGTATTAATTTTTCTTCAAATCTCATTGTTTTTTCTGAAATTGGTTTTTTAATTGTTTAATTCCATGGTGATAGTTTACCTTGGCTGAGCCCTCGCTAATTGCCATTATCCCCGCAATATCTTTGTACGGTAGGTCTTGCGCAATGCGAAGCATTATAACCATCCGCTGTGTTTTAGGTAAGGTAGATACATTATCCCATATTTCTTTTCTTGACCATTTTTTTTCCAGTTCGTGATCATATTCTCCGGACTCCGATATTTGATCCAAATGAAGGTATTTTTTCCATCGAGCCTTTCGTATAAATGAATTTGCGGTATTAAGCTGTATTCGATATAGGTAACTGGTAAAAGCGGCCTCAAACCTAAATTTATGCAATGATTTATATAGTTTAATAAACACATCTTGGCATAAATCTTCTGCATCCATTGAATCTTTGGTGAATTTAAGAAAAAATTGGTAAGAATTTTGTAGATGTCGTTTAACCAAAACATTGTAGGCCGATTGATCTCCATTCTGAAATTTTTTAATAAGTTCATGATCATTTTCCATCGCATTTGAATTCTTAGACATTCAATAAAGGCTAAGGTTAAAATATTTTTTATATTCTATTAAAAGATATTTATTTATATTTATAAGTATCTCAATTTAGATGATTCTAACTAAGAATACAGTTAATTTTGTACCATGAATCAAAACATCAGTAATTCGTTTACCCCTACACCACACCAATTAAAAGGGATTAACCATGGTCCTTATCCGTTAATGATTTTAGCAGGTGCGGGAACTGGAAAGACCACTACCCTACTCTTAAGAATTATTAATATGGTTAAAAATTTAGATGTTAATCCAAAGCATATACTTACTATTACCTATACGGAGAAAGCTGCAGAAGAATTAACCAGACGTTTAGATCTAATCTTATCGAGGAAAGCGAAGCCGTATATTTGATTCTAAATCATTTGAATGATATAGGTTCTTTTTACTCTGAAGAAATTTCTATGAATCCACAAAAAGCTGTTATGATGGCGATGGGATTTATAAACAGATGTAGGGATGAGTTACTAAGTCCTGACCAACTAAAAATAAATACATTAGATGACGAGATTCTATCAAAAGAACATATTTCTCAACTTAAAGATATAAAAAATATTTACAAATATTATCAAAAAATAAAATCTAAGTTTGGGTTAATTGATTATGGAGATATGATAGATAATGCAGCTCATTTATTAAAGGAAAAACCAAAAATTTTGTACCGAATTCAACAAAATTTTAAACATATAATTATCGATGAATTTCAAGATAATAATTTGGCTTTAAATGATATAATGGGGATGATTGCAAAACAAAATAAATCTATCACTGTTGTTGGTGATGATGACCAAACGATATATAGTTTTAGAGGAGCGAGTAAATTTAATCTAGAATATTTTCGAAAACTCTATGAGCTTCATCCAGATTATCTTAACGTTACATTAGATACATCTTTCCGTTCTCATCAACAAATATTGGATGTTGCAAATAATATCATAAAAAATAATTCAGGACGTATTGAAAAAAGATTAAAAGCATTTAAAAACAAAAAGGGTGAAAAACCTGTACTTATTTACGCAGATATGAATAATCACCCTGAAATTATTTTGGAAAAAATAAAAGAGTTTAATTCCAAAGGATACCCACTGAGCGAGATAGCAGTTTTGTGTAGATCTATAGCTAAGGTGAAGGATTTATCTCAATTTCTGAGAAAATCGTATTTAAAGATAGATAAAAAAAATATAAATTTTTTTGAAATAGAATCTGTAAAGCTATTAAATGGTTGGTTGCAAGTTATAGGAAAAGGTAGTTTTCAATTTTCTGCACTATTCTTATTACTAAAAAATGAATTAGGAGAAACCAAAGCTTTGCACCTTTTTAAATATATAAATAAAAAGGATGATATTGTTTTTTCATTAAAAAAATTATTAAAAAATTCTAACCTTGAAGAATATTCAAATATTATAAATAATCTAAATAAAAGAATATACTCATTAGTAAAATTATCACATAAAAAAAATGTAGGAGAGATGATATGGGAAATTTGTGTTCAAACTGGATTGTTAAGACCTTTAATAGAAAGGTATGATTATTTTGATCAATTGTCTCTCATTAATGTAGGTCAACTCATTTCTAAGGCTATATCTTTTTCAAGAAGGGATAAAAATAATCGTGGAATTAGTGAATTTAATGTATACCTAGAAACGATAATGAGATCAGGGGGTATATCAGTTCAATATCCATCAAATTTAAGGAAAAATGATTCTGTAACGGTAAGCACAATTCATGGAGTGAAAGGAGGCGAGTTTTCTGTCGTCATAATACCTTATAACCGGAGCGGAAGTTTCCCAATAAATTTTAAACAAAAACATATTATTGATAAGCCGCCGGATGAATGGATGAGATATAAAGAATTCTCCGAGCTAACTCCAAAGGAACATCACTGTGAGGAAGAGAGACGACTATTTTATGTTGCTGTCACGCGTGCAAAGGAAAAATTAATTTTATTAGCACCCAAAAAAGCCACATCAATTTTTATTAAAGAATTAGATAAATCATTAATTAAAGAGGAAAATATGGAATTAAGTAGAAACTATGAAATAGATCCAGATATAGCAAAAACTTTGAGAGATAAATATGAGCAAAAATTACAAAACGCACTCTCAAAAAACAGTTTTAAATCTGCAGAAGATATTCTATCCTCATTGAGGAAAATTAATGATTTTGAAATAAATGGCAATGTTGATCTTGATGTATCAGTTCACTGGCAGAAAGAGTTAATAGATGAGATAAATCAATATGTTCCCTCTAAAAAATATGATGATCTGATTTTATCTTCAACCTCAATTGATACCTATCAAAGTTGCCCATTAAAATATCGA
>CAZNQF010000155.1:3202-4556 GCA_964575125.1 uncultured bacterium | reverse complement strand
GGCGACATTTTTCAGGGTCAATATCTATATCTGTTATATCAAAGATCTCCTTGCTCAGTGCCTTCGCAACATGAAACCCGACCTCTCCATCACCAATAATTACAATTCTCATTTCAGCTCCTTTTCAATTTTGAAAACACTCTTCAGCTTTGAACTCTTTTTATATCCGCGCCTAGCGATTTAAATTTATTCACGATTTTCTCATAGCCTCTGTCAATGTGATAAACTCTGCTGATAGTTGTTTCCCCCTCAGCTAAAAGACCTGCAATAATCAAAGAAGCGCTGGCCCGAATATCGGTTGACATTACGGGAGCACCCCTCAGCTTTTTAACACCACGAACAAACGCTGAGTTATGTTCTGTCTTAATATCTGCGCCCAATCTATTTAGCTCAGGAACATGTGAAAAGCGATCATGATATACCGTATCAGTTACCACTGAAGAGCCTTCAGCGAGAGCCATACAGGATATCCACTGGGCCTGCAGATCAGTTGGAAAACCAGGATAGACAGCGGTTGTTAGGTCAACCGGTGCCAACACCCCTTTGGATCTCACGGTTACTCTATCACTTTCAATTGATAAAATAGCTCCCGAAGAACCCAATTTTTCCAGTAGCGCTGGTAGATGGTCCGCCACAACATTTTCAAGGGTGATTTCACCGGTCAGCGCACCCGCAATTAAAAAGGTTCCTGCCTCGATCCTATCGGGAATGACCCTTACATTCACCGGATCTAATATTTGCACACCGTGAACTGACAAGCGACTTGTTCCGGTTCCCTCTATCTCTGCGCCCATCAAGCTTAGCATCTCACAGAGCTGAACTATCTCAGGCTCCATTGCGGCGTTCTCAATTTTAGTGGTGCCCTTGGCAGTGGCCGCTGCCATTAAAACATTTCCTGTGGCACCCACAGATGGAAAATCAAATCGAATGTCCGTTCCCTTTAGCTTGGAACATTCAGCGATCACATATCCACCCTTTAGCTGAATGGATGCTCCCATCTTTTTAAGTGCTTTTATGTGAAAATCAACCGGCCTTGGGCCCCACGCACAGCCACCGGGAAGTGATATCTTTGCTTTTCCAAATCTTCCAAGTAGGGGTCCCAACATGTAAAATGAAGCTCTCATAGTTCTGACCAGATCATAGGGTGCTTCCTGGGAGTGGATGGTTCCCCCATCAATGGACATCTCTGGAAAATTCAGGTTGACCTTTGCACCTGTCACCTCTATCAAAGATGCCATCGTTTTTGTGTCCCTCAACTTTGGCACATTTGAGAGTGTGGACACCCCATCAGCCAGAAGAGCTGCGGACATCATAGGTAAAACTGCGTTTTTTGCTCCGCTAATCTGAATATTAC
>CAZNQF010000155.1:0-3192 GCA_964575125.1 uncultured bacterium | reverse complement strand
ACAATGCTATCCATGATCTGTATTAATAAGGGAGCGATACGATTCTTCCATCTCTCCAGATAATTCTACTCTTCCGTATAACCGTGAAATGACAGAGATTCTTTCATCTTTATTTAAATAGGTTGCATCCACCTTGGTCTGTTCATCCTTTATCATTTTTGAGATATGGAGATGGTGATTTGCTCGGGAAGCTATTTGGGGCAGGTGTGTTATACAAATCACCTGCTTAACTTCCGATAGTTTGGACAGCGCTTGGGAAACCTTTTCCGCAGTTTCTCCTGAAATTCCAGAATCAATCTCATCAAAAATTAATGTCTCAGCCGGATCATTTGTTTGTAAAACCGTCTTGATGGACAGCATGATACGGGAAATTTCTCCTCCCGAAGCTATATCAGTCAAGGGTTTCAAATCCTCCCCGGGATTTGTACTCAAATAAAATGTAACACTGTCAAAACCTGTATCTGTAATCTTTACCTGTTTCTCCTCAAAATTGAGAAATGAATCGTTATCTTCTTTTATATCAAACTGAATTCTAAACCTGGGTTTTGGTATGTTTAATTTTTTCATTTCTATTTCTATCAGAGACTCCAATTTTTTTGCAGAGTCTTTTCGCGCACTGTGAAGCTGGATTGAGTCTTTTCTATATGATTTCTTTAGCTCTTCAATCTCAGTTTTTAGAATATTAATTTTTTCTCCGTCCGATGATAAATCTGAGAGACTACTTTTTATCTCCACCAAGCGATTCAGCACTGACTCAATTGAGCCTCCATATTTTCTTTTTAATGTTTCAATATCACGCAATCTTTCATCAAGAGCTTCACACGTTTCTGGGTCCGTTTCAATATCGCCTTGGTAGCTCATTAATTGATTTGAGAGCTCCTGAACTGCAATCTGGATGGAGCTTAGTTCATCAGCATAAGTTTTTAGCTCTGAATCCATTCTTGAGATATCTTGAAGTATGTTCAAATCTTCTTGCAGATGATTTACCAGCGACCGCTCGTTGGTTTCTAGAGAGCAAATCAAATCCTGAATGGTTTTGAATAAGGTTTCGCTGTTTGATAATTTTTTTAATTGGTTTAACAATTTATTATCCTCATCTACTTTTGGAGAGATCGATTCAATCTCTTTGGTCTGATATTCAAGCAGCTCCTGCTTTGTTTTTGCTTCAGATTTATTTTGGATAAGCCTATCCAGTTCTTTCTCAGAATCTATTATATTTTTGTAAGTTTTCTTTAGCTCACTCACCAAATCAATGTGTCCTGAAAATCTATCTAAATAATTCAAATGAGATTGTGGATTTAAAATCCTCTGCTGGTCATGCTGTCCATGAAAGTCCGCTCTAATTGGTAAACTATCTTTGACCAAAGATTCCTTCACAGGTTCATCATTAATATAGGATTTACTTCTACCAGATTTTGACAAAATCCTTCGAACTGTACACTCTGGAGTCACCGCCTCAACAACGGATCGGGTTGAGCCTGAGCTAACAAGAACTTTGTTACCTTTACCTCCCAAAACATAGGATAAACTTTTAACAATTAATGATTTGCCTGCTCCCGTTTCTCCGGTAATAACAGTTAGACCTGAGTTAAAATTAATATTAACCTCAGAAAATATTGCGAAATTTTTAATATATAGTGAGCCTATCATTTATTTTCTTTTGGTTTGAAAAAAAATCCTGCCTAAATGACACCCAAACCATCGGCAATAAAATCACCAAAGCTGGTGCACCTATTTGAAACAAAACTTTGCCACCACTCATCAAACGCGCCAAAGAACGCACAACTAGCTAAAGCCACAGCAAACTTATAATTATTTTCTATTGAAAAACTTTTAAGTGCTAAAAATCCTAAAATAAAAAATTCAGTGCAATGAAAAATTTTATCTACATGATTGAACTTAAAATCAGGTAGGGACTCCATTGGAACTGCGGAAACACCCAAAATGAGAGTGACATAGGACCCGAGAAATATTTTATAGGTGTTTGAGCTCATAGTCTTTAATTATTTTAGGAATCATATTTAACACATCTGTCGCGGTCATACCTCTGAAACCTATATCTTTTACTAAGCTATCCGCTGCCTTTCCATGGAGAAATACACCGAGCTTAGCCGCATCAATGGGGGATACCTTCTGAGCAAGAAAACCACCAATACAGCCTGACAAAACATCGCCCGTTCCTGCAGCTGCCAAACCCTGGTTCCCGCTGATATTGATATATCCCTGCGAATTATTTATAACAGAAACGGGAGTTGATTTTAAAACAAGTGTCCCACTAAAGGAACTCATAAAAAGGTTTATTTTTGAGATAAAAGTCTCTTTTACTTTATCGATTGAGATTTTCATTAATCTAGCTAGCTCACCAAAATGAGGAGTTAAAATTATATTTTCGTTGAGAGTTGAGACACCATCATTCTCGCTCAACGCTGTCAGGGCATCGGCATCAACCACCGTTGGTTTGTTTGATATTTTTAATATTCTATCAATCAATTTTATTGTTTCTTTATGTGTCCCCATTCCGGGACCAATTATAATTGAATCACACCACTCTATACATTTTTCTATTTCCTCTAAATTTTTCTCTCCAAGGATTCCCAAATGCCTATCTCTGCAGGGCACCGTAATACCTTCTGTAAATGATGACTCTATTATAGTATTCAAAGCTTCAGGGATACACATTTTAACCAATCCCGCACCACTTTTAAGTGCAGCGCTAGCACACAAAATTGCTGCGCCCGACATTCCCAGTGAGCCTGCAATTACAAGTACCTTTCCCTGGCTGTGCTTATATGAGTTCTTTGGTGGGGGCTGTAGAAAAGACTGAGCATGTTTTTCATCGTATTGCTCCCACAATATCCCTGATAGAGAGCACGAAATTTTTGGAAAGCCAATGTCTGATACAATTATCTCACCACAGTTGTCCCTCCCTGGATAAAAACTCATACCTGTTTTTTCGAATCCCATTGTAATAGTTTTATCTGCTTTTACACCCATATCAAACCAACCTGTATCTGCGTTTATTCCTGTGGGAATATCAACTGATAATATTTTTGATTCATGTTTGTTAATCTGGTCAATCCATCTATCTAGAGGATTTCTAATGTCTCCCGATACTCCAATTCCCAAAATTGAATCAATTGTCAACTGAATATTTTCTATTTCTATGGGTTCCTCATTAAACTGAACATTAAT
>CAZNQF010000154.1:0-4655 GCA_964575125.1 uncultured bacterium | reverse complement strand
AGGAATGGTAATAAATAACATCTCTCTGACACCAATCACTTGGAGTACAGGACATAAAGATACACAGTCCCACTCTATATTTTTTGGGGGGAGTTTTACGCCTATTTTAAAATATAATATATTCTTAATTAATTTATTTTTTGATGGCGGGTTAAGGATCTCTCAGCGTACCCTAGATGATGATTTTACTTTAGCAAAAAATGGTGGAATCTTGAGATATGGAGTTGAAATAAATGCAGATGATTTATTTTTGCTGAGGATAGGAATGTCAGGTAAAGGTAAAATTGCAATGGGGGTAAGTATTTCTACAGATAAAAGTATATTAAATTATACGATGAGTACAATAAATAGATGGGAAGCAAATTCAACAGGTCATATATTTACATTAATATTTGATATTGATATTTTAAAAAAAGGATTGACTAATTAAAATAATTGAATGAGTTGGAATACATTAATAATTTTAAACTTGTATGTGGGATGAAAAATGATTAGAAGTATGACAGGATTTGGTCAAGGAACGACTCAAACGGATAATTTAATCTATACCATAACTATAAAATCGTTAAACTCGAGGTATTTAGATATTAAGTTGTATGGCATTGATAGTGACCCGAAGCTAGATTTGTCTATCAGAAATAAAATTAGAGAAAAATTGAAAAGGGGAAGTATTCAAATAAATATGGACGTATCAACTAATGGGAATGATACAAATAACCTTGAGTTTAATTATCATAGATTTGAGCAAATTGACTCTATTTTATCATCTATTGAAAAAAAATATAGACGTCAACTAAGCGTAAGCAACTTGATATCATCAAAAGACCTATTTTTTAATAAGCCCGATCGAAATATTGAAAAATCTGCAGTGATTGATGCACTAGTTAAAGCAATCAGTCAGGTTGAATTGATGCGAATACAAGAAGGTAAAAAAACATCGAGTCAAATTGAATTATTATTGCATGAAAGTTTTGAATTACTTCAAGGATTAAAAGAAAAAGTGAGTGAAATAACAAAAAATAAAATAGAAAAGTACCGAAAAAGAATTAGTAAGTTAATTAATGGGATTGAGATAGAAGAAACACGAATAAATTTAGAAATCGGGATATTAGCTGATAAATCTGATGTGACTGAGGAATTATCTAGAAGTCTTAGCCATATTTCACAATTTAAACAGTTAATGCAATTAACGGAACCTGTTGGGAAAAGATTAAATTTTTTAACTCAAGAATTAAATCGTGAGATTAATACATTAGGTGTTAAAATAGCAGATGCAGATTCAAGTAAGGATGTAATAAATCTAAAATCCAAAATTGAGATAATCAGAGAACAGATCCAAAATATTTTATGAAGATTATTTTTACAATTTCTGCTCCATCAGGTACTGGTAAAACAACTTTATGTAAAGCAATTTTAAAAGAAATTCCAGAAATGATTTTTTCTGTATCTTGCACGACTAGATCTAAAAGGAAATCAGAAATAGAGGGAGAGGATTATTATTTCATTAATCATGAAGAATTCCAATCTAAGATTGACAATGGGGAATTCGCAGAATACGAGGATGTACATGGACAGTTTTATGGTACATTAAAGTCATCTATTGAAGAATCAATAATTTTAGAAAAACCACTTCTTCTAGAGCTAGATGTAAAGGGTGCAATTGCAGTTAAAAAATTATTTTACGATAAAACATTATCAATTTTTGTCAAACCACCCAATGAAGATGTACTTAAACTAAGATTAGAAGGAAGAGGAACAGATGATAAAGAGTTAATCAAAAAAAGATTAACTCGTATTCATATGGAGCTAGAATATGGTAAAGCGTTTGATATAAGTTTTATAAATGACGATTTGGAAATTGCAATCCAAGAATTGAAACAAATTATATTAAAAGAATTAAAAGGAGAAATACATGAATATTAAATCAATTTCATTTAAAGATATTGAAGAAAAAACTGAAAATATATATGAAGCAGTTTCGGTTATTTCTGAACGAGCAAGGCAAGTCTTGCGAGGTAGGCTTGTCGCAAGAGCTCTGCAAGAGACCGATGAAGAAGAATATGGTGTTTTGGATGAGATACCTGTACAGCCTACAGAAGTAGAATTGGAGAAACCCTCAAGTATAGCCTTAGAGGAGTTTTTAGAAGGTGAACTTACATGGAGAAAACCGCAGATAGAAGATATTTCTATACAATAGTGTCTTCGTCCACTCTTCATAAAGATTCAATAAAATATCTAAAACAAATTAGAGATTTGTACGGACCTTACCTCCATCAAGAGAAATCTATAAAAACAAAGGCTCAAAATTCAGTAGAATCATTTTTCCCAAGTGAGTTAAGTAATTTTGAAAAAACTATATCTTCATGTAAACTGTGTGAACTTGGTAATTCAAGAAATAAGTTTGTATTTGGAGTAGGAGACCCTTTTGCAGATATTTTGCTTGTTGGAGAAGCTCCGGGTAAGGAAGAAGATCTGAAGGGAGAGCCTTTTGTTGGTAAAGCAGGAAAGTTGTTAGATAAAATTTTATCAGCTATTCAAATGAATCGAAATAAAAATGTTTATATTTGTAATGTCTTAAAATGCAGACCTCCAATGAACAGAGATCCTTTGCCAATAGAAGCTGAAAAATGTGAGCCTTATTTGTTGCATCAGATCAAGCTTATTAAACCAAAAATAATTGTAGCGTTGGGTCGAATTTCTGCAACAACTCTATTGCAATTAGATGTCAGTTTAAAATCTTTGAGAGGTAAATTGCATGATTATTACGGCACTCCTTTATTGGTGACATATCACCCCGCTGCATTATTACGGAATCAGAATCTCAAAAAATTTGCTTGGGATGATTTTCAATTCATCAGGGATTTTGTTAAAGAAAAGAATTAATGGCTAAAGATTCAGAATCTAAAATACTTAAAGCACCTCCACAATCTTTGGAAGCGGAAGCTGCTGTTCTAGGTGCCATGCTTTCAAGTAGAGAAGCAGTTAGTAAAGCCTTGCAATGGCTGAGTCCGAATCATTTTTATAAAACCTCTCATAAAAAAATTTTTTCTGCAATGGTTGAATTATTTAACAACAATGAACAAGTTGATACTATTTCAGTTTCAGATATACTAAAAAAGCAGAAAGTTTTGGAATCCGATGGAGGTGCTTACTTTTTAACTGGCTTGGTTGAATCTATTCCTACAACTGCTAATGTTGAAGGATATGTTAAAATTGTACTTGAGAAATCTTTATTAAGGCAATTAATAAAAGTTGCACAGAACTTATCAAATGAAGCGTACGATGACCATCGAAAAGCGGAAGATATTTTAGATAGGGTAGAAAAGTCCATTTTTTCAATAACTCAATCAGGTTTGAGAGGTGGATTTCAACCTCTTGATAAGGTACTTCATGAGTCATTTGAACAATTAGATGCAATAGCGGCCAAAGGAGGTGGAGTGATAGGAGTTCCATCTGGCTTGACTGACTTGGATGAAGTGACCTCCGGTTTTCAGTCAGGTGATTTAATTATTATTGCAGGACGTCCATCAATGGGTAAAACGGCTCTTTCATTAAATATAGCACGGAATGCTTCGATTGACCATGGAACGGGTGTTGGATTTTTTAGTCTTGAAATGGCAAATAATCAGTTAGCTATGAGATTATTATGTACTGAAGCAAAAGTAGATAGCCATTTAGTAAGATCAGGAAGATTACCACAAAATCAATGGGTTAATTTAAGTACAAATGTAGGGACACTAGCGGATGCTCCGATTTATCTTGATGATACACCTGGCATTTCAATTTTAGAGCTAAGAGCAAAAGCGAGAAGATTAAAAGCTGAAAAAGGAGTGGGTTTAATAGTCGTAGATTATTTACAACTTATGCAAGGTCCTTCTTCGGAGAGTAGACAGCAGGAGATCTCAAATATTTCTAGGTCACTAAAAGGCCTTGCAAAAGAATTAAATATTCCTGTAATTGCATTATCACAGCTCTCTAGGGCTGTTGAGAATCGGAGCGATAGAAAACCGATATTATCTGATTTAAGGGAAAGTGGTGCAATTGAACAAGATGCGGATGTAGTGATATTTTTATATAGACCTTTTATCTATACACAGGAAGAGGCTGATGATGGAAAAGTTCAGATAATAGTTGCAAAGCAAAGGAATGGACCGGTTCGTACTGTGAATGCATCTTTTATATCTCGATATACCAGTTTTGAGAATTTAGCTTATTATCCGGAAGAAGAAACACAGGCCCCATTTTAATGGCAAATGCCCTTAAACGTTTTATCCCTCAAATTGTAGGCGAATATCCCAAAGCTTTTCTAACATTGTACAATAAAATTTCAACATTTCCACATGATGAGAATGAAGAAATGAAAAATATTTTGTGGAAAGCATACGAATTTGGGAAATCCTGCCATTCCGGACAGAAAAGGCTTTCCGGGAAACCTTATTTTTCTGATCATTGCTTAGAAGTAGCTCACATCCTTGCTGATTGGAGAATGGATTATTATACCATAATTGGAGGTTTGCTGCATGATACGGTAGAAGATTCAAATACTACTATAAATCAATTGAAAAAACTGTTTGGGGACGATGTTGGTTCAATGGTTGATGGTGTAACTAAACTGGGGCACATCAAATTTAACAGCAGACAGGAAAAACAGGCTG
>CAZNQF010000153.1:0-4667 GCA_964575125.1 uncultured bacterium | reverse complement strand
ACAAACAGTGTATGTTCTAATTACTTCTAATTGATAATTTTTGTCTTGCTAAATAAAAGTATTAAATTAATTTAGAAACGTGCTAACGGGAAAAATATAATATATATGAGGACTTAATTAATGGCTGAAGATAAGTACATAGAAAAAAATAAATTCGGGCAAATTGTTGTTGAGGGAAAATATACAAATGGAAAAAAGCACGGAAGATGGTATAGATATGGGAGATTAGGTCAAAAGATGGATATGAAAACATATAACTTTGGTAAGTTAACTGGAATTTATCAATTTTATTATGAGAATGGAAGCGTTCATGAAGAAGGGACCTATGAACAAGGGGTTTTGCATGGTAGGCAAACTATTTATTATGAAAATGGAAAGATTTTCAAAGAAGGTACAATGAAAAACGGAATAGTTGCTGGTGAATGGATATTTTATTATAAGAATGGACATATCCAGGAAAGAGGAACTTTGGATGGTGATATAAAACAAGGACGTTGGCGTAGATATTATGATAATGGACATTTAAGTGAAGATGGTAACTATAAGAATAATAGGAAGATAGGGGAATGGATTAATTATTGGCCAAATGGTAAAATTAGAAATAAAGGGTCCTATGATGATTCCCAAAAACAAATTGGTCAGTGGTTCTTTCATCGAGATGATGGTACGGTTCAAGAGGTAAAAGATTTTGATTAAATAGATTAATAAGTTTGTAGTGTGTATTCCGTCAATAAACGATAAAGGAGGTGATCAGTTGTCTAAAACAAATAGTACGCTGACCTCCGCAGAGATGGCTCTTTAACACACAATTGAGCTGATTTCTGTGAGAGGTCAGAATTAGAAACAAAAAGCCCTGGATGAATATCCAGGGCTTTTGCATTTATCATAGATACTATATAAAAAATGAAAGAATAATAAATATATATATTAAAATGTATTATTTTTTATTTTTTATCTTTTTCTTTATTTTATCTGTATATTTTTTTACAAATGGAAATTTCGTGCTTAAAATTCCTAAACCAATTGCTATAAAAAGTAACCCAGGAACCGGAGTAATTAGCATAATCAAACCCAAAGTAATACTCATACTTGCCAAAATAATAACAAAAACTTTTTCAATCATTTTAATAATCCCAAAAAGACAATAATAAAGATTAGGTAATTTATATTATACTAAAAATGAAAAATATGAATAAAATCTTACAAAAAAATAAATATAAATTTCTGACTTCAATTTCTACCCGCTGGGGAGACATGGATGGTTTACGTCATATTAACCATGCAGCATATTTTTCCTATATGGAAACAGCAAGAATGGAATGGTTAAATTCACTTGGCTTTGTAAATAAAAGATGGGACAGTGAAGTAGGGGTAATTTTAGCGTCAGCAAAAATTGATTATTTTGCACAAATACATCATCCAGAGAGGTTTGAGATTGGTATCTCAGTTTCAAGATTAGGCACAAAAAGCTTTGACCTTCTGACAGGTATATTTAAAGGCGACGATGAAGAACCAATTGCACAGGCGACATTTATTTTAGTTTCATTCAATTACCATTTAAATAAAAGTATTCCGGTTCCGGAAATTATTAAAAAATATTTAATCTAATTTTTATTCATACTTAGTAGGAAATACACATTAGAAATCGTAATATTTTATTCACTGATTTATATTTTTTTATCATTTTAATTATGTATAGAGGACTCCATGAAATTATCCATTGAATATTGCAATGTCTGAGACTACCTACATAGAGCAGCCAGTATGGCTTCTGAATTATTAAAAAAATATGGAACAACAATTAATTCTTTAACATTGATACCTTCAGGGGGAGGTGTATTTGAAGTACTACATAATGAAAAAATAATCTATTCAAAAAAACAAACGGGGGAATTTCCTGAATTGAAACAGGTTACCGATATTTTGGATAGAAGTTGAGTCTAATATCTTTTGTATATAATTTGAATAGCAAAAAAAATAAAACGAGTTAGATGTATTTTTATCAAAAAAAGGATTCCTGCTTTCTTCAAAAATTGTTTTTTATTTTTATGACAACTTCTTTAATAGCACAAAATCAATATCCATTTACTGATCATACTAATTTAAATAAAAGAGTTTATCATTTCACTAAAAAAGAATTTATCACTAAAAATGGAGAGTTTAATGAGGCTATCTGCACATTGGATATTCCTGAATTAAAAACAGAGAGCCCTCCTTTTGTTGCTATTTATTATAAAAGAGAAAATTCGAATTGGTTCACAGAATCATTATATAGAAAAAGAGTACGGTTTAGTTTTAAAGACGGGATATTGAAACTAGACAGAACTAACTTTTGGGATTGGTTTGAGCTTGCTGAAATTAAGGTTCTAATTCTTTTATAACCTCTTTAGCAATGCTTAGATTCTATCCTATCTTTTACAAGTTTATTAATATATAACACGAGAATAAAATGTCACATTTAAACAAAATAAATACATCGGATACAGCCTGGAGCACATCTAATACAGATCTAATAGCAATTGGTATTTTTAAAGATCATACCTTAACAGAAATAGGTCATGAAATTGATAGATACTTAAGTGGAAGCATCTCAAGCGGTATTGAATGTGAAGCAATAAAAGGTAAAGAAGGCGAATGCAATACATTTTTTAATAATAAAAAACGTTTTTTATTACTAGGCCTGGGAGAGAGAAAAGACTTTAACTCAGAATCCCTACGAAAAGCAGGGGGACATATTTCCAAATATGCAATACAGCAAAAATGTTCAACCATTTTTATTGAGGCATTGAACTCTCAAACTGATGAACGTTCTTCTATGTCATTATCAGAGGGTCTTGTCATGGGTAGCTATCAATTTTCAGATTATCAATCTAATGATAAAAAGGGGAATGAGAAATCCGCATTCATTGAATCTGTTGATATATTTAATGGAGATTCAAAAGGAATTTCTAAGGGATCAATAGCAGGTCAATCAGTATGCTTTTCAAGGGACTTGGGTAACCATCCGGGAAATGTAGCCACCCCAACATATTTGGGAGAAAAAGCAAAATCTATTTCAGAAAAGGGTGGAATGAAGTGTACAATTTTTGAAAGAGATCAATTTACGGACATGGGTATGGGATCATTTGCAGGCGTTGCATTGGGCAGCGATGAGCCACCAAAATTTATTCTGTTAGAATATTTTGGCGGAAATAAAGATGATAAACCTATATGTCTTGTTGGTAAGGGCCTAACCTTTGACAGTGGAGGGATTTCATTGAAACCTGGTAATAAAATGGATGAAATGAAATATGACATGTGCGGTTCAGCAGTTGTTTTAGGTGTTATGAATGCTGTAGCACTGTTAAAACCTAAATTAAATGTTGTCGCCGCTATACCTTCGACCGAAAATATGCCTGGCGGAAAAGCTTGCAAGCCTGGGGATATTTTAACTGCATATAATGGAAAAACTATTGAGATTTTAAATACAGATGCAGAGGGACGACTTATATTAGCAGATGCGCTATCCTATATCAGCAAGCACTATGATCCTAAGTATATTCTTGATTTTGCAACATTGACCGGAGCGGTAATAGTTGCCCTTGGACATATTGCTACTGGAATAATGGGAACTGATGAAACATTAATTAATAATATTAAATCTAGTTCAATAAATACTGGTGAAAAGGTCTGGGAGTTTCCTCTCTGGGATGAATATTGTAAACAAGTAAAATCAAAGATTGCTGATGTTAAGAATCTAGGAGCACCAGGTCAAGCCGGGACAATAGCTGGCGGTGCCTTTTTAAAAGAATTTGTTGATAGAGACATTCCCTGGGTACATTTTGATATTGCTGGAACTGCTTGGGGAGCAGAAGACAAACCATACACCAAAAAAAATAGCGCAACGGGAGCAGTGGTGCGGCTTGTGCTTGATCTAATGGGCCTTTAATCTAAATGCCTGATTATATTCAAATACTACAATTGGCATCGGGATTAGTTTTGGGAGGAATTATTGTTTATTTATATCTAAAAAATAATGCTCTTAATAATAACCAACATCTAAATTTAGATAAGTTTGTATCAAAAGACCTCTATGAGGTTGAGAAAGAAAGATTAGTAAAAGTAGAGAACGATAAAAATATAAAAGAGGATCAGATTAATGTTTTAAGAGCTGAATTAGCAAAAAAAGAAGAAACCATATCTAATCTTAAAGAGAAATTAATTGAAGAGGAAGCCCGTCTAAAAGAACAGCATGATCAGTTAAAAATTGAATTTGAAAACCTTGCAAATGAAATTTTAGATAAAAAGTCTGAAAAATTTACAAAGCAAAATAAAGAAAATTTAGATAAAATTCTAAATCCTCTTGGAGAAAAAATAATTGCTTTTGAAAAATCTGTCCAGGAAAAATATGAAAAAGAAATTGAAGGAAGGTCAGGACTAGAAGAACAGATTAAAAATCTTACACAATTAAACCAACAAATAAGTGAGGATGCTGTAAATTTAACTCAAGCACTGAAGGGGGAGAGTAAAACTCAAGGGGATTGGGGTGAGCTGCAGCTAGAAGTTTTACTAGAAAAGGCTGGGCTGGAAAAAGACCTTAATTTTGTAATGCAAGCACACTTTAAGGATGAAGAAGGAAATCGAAAACATCCTGATTGCTTAGTCAATTTACCCGATAATAAAAATAT
>CAZNQF010000152.1:0-4713 GCA_964575125.1 uncultured bacterium | reverse complement strand
AATTTGCTTTTCAATACGAGCTGAAACAGTATATTTTGCTATAATATTATTTATGGTCATCCGAGTTAAGGGTTTGCCATTATTACTTAAAAAAACTTCTCCAAATTCTACCCTGCTTTTTTTTGAAAGTTTAACACGAGAATATCTAAAATAATCATCTAAAGCCTTAATTGCTTTTTTACCTATTGGTACGAGCCTTTCTTTTGAACCCTTTCCTCTAACCCTTATCATCTCTGAGCTATCCATAATATCAATCCTCTTTAAAGCGCACATTTCTGAAACCCTCAAACCACAAGAATAAAGAAGTTCTAGGAGGGCAAAATTTCGTTTACCCAAATGCGTGGACGTATCAATTTGATTTAGGATGTCTTCCACTTCCTGAACAGATAATATATCTGGCAGAGTTTTTGAAATTTTCCTTTTTTTTATTTGTGTTGCAGGATTTTTATCTAATATTTCTTCGGACATCAAATATGCATGAAAGCGATTAATCGATGATAGAGTTCTGGCAATAGTACGGGATGATAAGCAATCCTCTGATAATAAATGAATGTATGAGCGGATGTGATCTGATTGGATTTCAGAAAAATGTGTTATTTCGCATGAATTTTGGAGATATCTTAAATATTTTATTAAATCCCTTCTATATGCATCAATCGTATTTTCTGAGAAATTTCTAATTCGTAATTGCCCAATATAATTTTCAATATAAGTTCTCATTTACAAAAAAACTCAATTAGAATTTTCTATCAGTTCGCATAAAATGTGTCCACAAAGGATATGTCCTTCCTGAATACGCTGTGTATCATCAGAAGGGATAGCGATAGTAATATTTCCTACCCCTCTTATTTTACCTTCGTTATTACCTGTTAAAACAATCGTATTAATTTTCATTGAATTGGCTAACTCAATTGCTTTTATAATATTTTCAGAATTACCGCTTGTTGTCAGTCCTATTAAAATATCACCTTCCTTTCCTAATGCTGAGATTTGACGAGAAAATACTGTATCAAAATCTGTATCATTTGTCCACGCAGTTAAAAAAGAAGAGTCAGCTGTCAGAGAAATAGAAGAAATGGGTTCTTTTTTTATGTTTTTCAGCCCTCCTACTAATTCTGCTGAGAGGTGTTGAGCTTGCGCGGCACTACCACCATTGCCACACCACATAATTTTTTTTTCATTTTGAATAGTCTTTATCATCATTAACGCGGCAAGATTCATAGAATCTTCACAACTAGAGACCATATCTGCGATAATCGAAGAAGATTGATTTATTTGTATTTGTATTTCTTTTTTATAATTCATGGCCAATCAGCGTCTATGAATTGCATCTGAGAAATTTTTCATATGAAATTTATTTTTTGATGATTCAAATATAGAACCAGTCACAACTATTGTTGCTCCCGCTTCAATCTTTGATGCAGCATCCTCCGGTGTTTTTATCCCCCCACCTACAATAATTTGAATATTTAAATTCTCTGCACACTGTTTAATTATTTCTTTTGAAACAGATTTTTTTGCTCCACTTCCAGCTTCTAAATAAACATACTTCATACCCATAAATTCTGCAGCGAGAGCATGAGCAAGAGTGATATCAGGTCGAGTCATAGGAATAGGTTTTGTGCCACTCATAAATTCAACCGTTGATTGAGAACCTCCATCTAGCAATAAATATGCTGTTGGAATCGTCTCCAACTTTAAGTCATGTATTATTGGAGCAGAAATAACCTGTTCCCCTATTAAATAATGTGGATTACGACCTGATAGAACTGATAAAAAAAGTACAGCATCAAAATATTTATTTATCTGGCTTGTGCTCCCTGGAAAAAATATCACAGGAATATTAGAAAGAGACTTTATTGTTTTTACCCTATGATGATTTTTCCCGTCCATCATTAAGCTCCCTCCTACAAACAAAATATCTACATCTGATTCATTAGCCTGCTCAACCTTAGATATAAGCAAATCATCATTTTTTTTGTCAGGATCTAAAAGGACTGCATAAACACCTCCCCTATTTTTATAGACAGATGTAAGGTGAGAAAAAATAGAATCCATTTATTCCACTAACTTTTTATAATTATTATAGGATAATAAACCACCAATCTCATCAGAACTGTTCAATTTCATTTTGATAATCCAACCCTTACCAAAAGGGTCTGAATTAATAATCTCTGCATTGTCCTCTAATGCACTATTTAATTCAATAATTTCACCGGATATGGGAGCATATAAATCAGCAACAGTTTTAACCGCTTCAATGGTACCTAAGGTATCACCTTTTTTAAAAGAATCTCCTATCTCAGGGAATTCAATAAATACAATATCTCCCAACTCACTTTGCGCAAAAGTTGTTATGCCTATCATGGCAATTTCACCATCAATATCTACCCACTCATGTTCCTGTGTAAAATATAACTTCTCTTCTATTTTCATATTAATTTATTTTAAGGATTAAATTCAAAATTTTCTAAATACGATGTGTCAAATTTTCCTGATTGAAATATTTTATCCTGCATAATTGCTTCATGGAAAGAAATAGTATTTTTGGGACCTTCAATAATACATTCTTCTAAAGCTTGAAGCATCCTATTAATAGCACGTTCCCTGCTACTTGCATGTACTATTAATTTACCAATCATTGAATCATAAAAAGGTGGGATTTCATAACCTGTATAAGCATGACAATCCACTCGAACTCCTTTACCACCCGGCATATGAAAATTTGTTATATTTTTTGGTGAAGGTGTAAAGTTTTTATTTGGATCTTCTGCATTAATCCTACATTCAATAGCATGTCCTCTTAAACGAAATTGTTTAAAAAAATCAGGACATTTTTCTCCAGAATGCATCCGGATTTGTTGTTTGACCAAATCAATCCCTGTTACCATTTCTGTTACCGGATGTTCAACTTGAATTCTTGTATTCATCTCCATAAAATAAAAATCAAGATTATTATCAACCAAAAATTCTACTGTCCCCACTCCAATATAATTCACTTTTTCCCCCGCTTTTACAGCTGAATCTCCAAGTTTTTTTCTTAAAGAATCATTTACAATAGGTGAGGGTGATTCTTCCAAAAGTTTTTGATGTCTTCGTTGAATTGAACACTCCCTTTCTCCAAGATGGATAACGTTTCCAAATGAATCAGCTAAGATCTGAACTTCTATATGACGCGGATTCTTTATAAATTTTTCTAGGTAAAGGTCTCCGTTTCCAAATGCAGATTCTGATTCTGATTTTGCTGTCCGAAATGCTAGGCTCATTTCTTCTTCCTCTCGCACAACTCGCATTCCTCTACCTCCACCTCCTGCAGAGGCTTTTAAGATTACAGGATATCCCATTTTATCTGCTAAAATCTTTCCTTCCTCCATTGTAGACAAAATTCCGTTACTTCCTGGGATGATTGGTACACCCGCTTCTTTCATTGTTATTTTTGCTTGAGATTTATTTCCCATAGAATTTATTATATCCGGTTCCGGACCAATAAATGTGAAACCATTATCTTTACAAATTTGAGAAAAATCTGCATTTTCTGCTAAAAATCCATATCCCGGATGAATCGCATCCGCATTAGTAATTTCTCCTGCTGCCAAAATCCTTGGAATATTTAAATAACTTTCTTGACTAGGGCCTGGTCCAATACAAACAGCTTCACCTGCAAACTTTACATGGAGAGAGTATTTATCAGCTGTAGAATAAACTGCTACTGTTTTAATTCCCATCTCATGACATGCTCTTAAAATACGAAGCGCAATTTCACCTCGATTTGCAATTAATATTTTTTTAAACAAATTATTATTCGGGATTCAATACAAATAATGGCTGGTCGTACTCAACTGATGATCCATTGTCTACTAACACTTTTTCAATTGTTCCATTTATTTCCGCTTCAATTTCATTCATAATCTTCATGGCTTCTATAATGCAGAGTGTATCACCTTTTTCAACATGATCTCCTTCTTTTATAAAGGGTTCATCCTCAGGAGAAGAGGCCCGATAAAAAGTTCCTGGCATAGGAGAATTTATATTTTCTCCCTTTATAGTACTAAGTGTCCCTGTGTCTTCAGTTTTATCTTCCACATGTAATACGGGAACGCTCTTTTCATCAAAACCTTCTTTTGTAATTACTGTAGCTAGATTTTGAACTGCAGGAGAGGCAGAAGCAGATTTTACTACTCTATAGGTTTTTCCCCAGAATCGAACCTCAATTTCATTTACATCACTGTGTTCCAATATATAGATTACTTCTTTTAATTTATCTTGCCACATAATATTACCTCATATTATTGTTTTGCTCGTTCAATATATTCACCACTTCTAGTATCAATTTTTAATGACTCCCCCTCATTGACAAAGAGTGGAACATTGACCGTGATACCTGTCTCTAATGTCGCAGGTTTTGTTGCACCTGTTGCTGTATTTCCTTTAAATCCAGGTTCGGTTTTTTCAACCTTCAAAATGACATGTGCCGGGAGTCTTGCATCCAATACCTCATCTTTATCAAATAATAAATCAACGTTCATACCTGAAATAAGATAAAACTTATCATCACCTAATAATTCTAAGCTCACTTGAATTTGTTCAAAAGATTCATTATCCATAAAGAAAGCAGATGAATCATCTAGATATAAATATTGCATCGGCTTTGCCATTACTTTTATTATTTCAATCTTTGCATTACTTTTTTGTTTTCCAGTTGGAATGTTATTA
>CAZNQF010000151.1:0-4723 GCA_964575125.1 uncultured bacterium | reverse complement strand
GAGTCAGTCATGGTGTGAGATCTGGTATGTTGCCAAAAATATTGATTCTGGAAAAGAAGGGATTCCTATGGAATATTTCGTATCCAAAAACGGTAATATGTTCGAAACTGGCGAGGATGTCAGCTGCTAAGATTTAGGATGTACGCGCGGTTGTTCCTGCTGTTTGCCGGCTTCACGCTGCTGCTGATGGCAGGGGAAACAGATGCGGAGAAGGAACCGGAATGGAGTTACTCCACTGAGGATACTGTGGTATCTGTCGACATCTCGGCCGATGGTGGGTACATCGTTGCCGGCTCCGAAGACGACAAGGTCTACCTTTTCGGTAAGGGCAGCAGTACACCACTTTGGAGTTACACCACCGGAGGCGATGTATGCTCAGTGGCCATCTCGGCTGATGGGGAGTATATTGTCGCCGGTTCTGAGGATTACAATTTTTATCTGTTCAACAAGAATAGTAGTGAACCTGTCTGGTTCTCTGAGACTGAAGGAGAGGTATGCTCCGTGGCTATCTCGGCGGACGGTGAATATGCCGTTGCAGGCTCTAAGGATGACAAGATCTATCTCTATGACAGAGAGGGTGATGGTTGGTGGCGTGATAGTGGATTGGAGGATCCTGTAGTAGATATATCGGCGGACGGAGAGTACATCGCTGCTGGCTACGACTCTTGGAACAGCGATGACGATAGGGTCCAACTTTTCAATAAGGATAGCTGGGAACCGTTACGGACTTGGAAGACGGGTGATACCTTTGGTGTGACATCGATTGCCATTTCAGCGGACGGGCAGTATATCGTAACTGGTTCCGCCCGTGATCGCAAGACTCGCCTGTTCAACAAGGATATCGAAACACCGCTCTGGAACCATACGGCCGAAGAGTATGGGTATGTGGAATCTGTCGATATCTCGGCCGATGGGGCGTTTGTCGTCTCAGGTTCTTGGGACCAAAATGTCTACCTTTTCAGCAAGGACAGTGGCATACCACTATGGAATTACGAGACCTATAGCTGGGTCTATTCTGTATCAATTTCAACGGACGGTAATTACATCGCAGCAGCCTCCTATAATGATAATGCCTATTTATTTCAAAGAAGTAGTAACAAACCTCTCTGGGGAGACGTTGGGAGCCAACCCCTTGGAAACCCAGTCGATTGTGTGGCTGTTTCAGCAGATGGTGAATATACGGTGGTTGGAGGTGGTAACGAAGTTCATCTTCTTGACAAAGATGCCATGAGTGGAGGAAATAATGGTGGCGAGGGAACGGACAACAGCCGGAATTTGATGTTGTTAATCCTCATCGCCGCCATGGCCTTCTTCGTACTACGCAAACAAGGCTGATTCATTTGAAGATTTTTTCATTTGGCATGACTCACCGTTAATATAGGTCTAGTGAAATCAAGACTTTATGTCCAGAAGGTGGATTAGCCTAATTTTGGCTTTTTGCTTGCTCCTGCCAATGATGAATGTGAATGCAGGTGAGTCGTCTAACGAGTATTTCTATAGTATTGACGGTGAACAAATTGATACAGATGGAGATAATTTCTTTGATAAATTTCACATATATTATGACCCAGACACATCTGTGGAAGAATATGTCACTGTCGATGTGGAATTCGATGTCTACGCTGATGGACAGCATATCGGTCATGCAGCCGAATATCACGAAATCTTCAATGGAGACGAGAACGTTTACCATATGAACTACACTGCTGACTATCAGAGCGAATATGATTTCTATGTTGCACTGTATGACGGTGATAATTTAGAAGATGAACACTGGTTCTATGATATCTCCTTGAGGGCTCCTGGAAATGGTTCAGAAGAAGAAGAGGAATTCGTATGTGACAACGGAAATACCATTCCAATGGACTGGTATGATGACGGTTACGATGATTGTGGTGACGGATCGGATGAACCTAATCAGGGTGGAGATGATGACTTCGTATGTGACAACGGAAATACCATTCCAATGGACTGGTATAATGACGGGTGGGATGATTGTGGAGACGGATCGGATGAACCTAACGGTGTAGGAGCTGATCAATTCATATGTGACAATGGAGAGGTTGTACCTGTAACATGGGTCAATGATTATTATGAGGATTGTGGCGACGGATCTGACGAGTTGTTAGGAGATGGGTCTGTGGATACGTGGTTTGTGCATGTGTCCGATTGTCAGTTCCGCGTTTGCGATATTGATTGCCAAAGTGGCTGCGGAGTTTGGGTTACCAACATAGATGAGTACAATGATATCATAACTGTAGGATATGAGGTTGCTTCGAACTGGTCTTATGTGCCCTTTGTGGGAGTAGGCATACAGATCTATAACAGTTATACGAACGCACTAGTAGATGAGTCGTATAATTCTTTTGACTATAATAGTTCTATTCATGAGGGACATTTGTTTACCTTTAACCATACTGTGTACGCAGAGGGTTCTTATGATATCAGATTGTCATTGTCTAATTTGCTCTGGGGGGATCTTGAGGACATAATGGTATTCACTGATATTATGGTTGGCGGGGACGCCGATTTCGTATGTGACAATGGTGAAACCATTCCAATGGACTGGTATGATGACGGATGGGATGATTGTGGAGACGGATCAGATGAACCATATGGCGTTGACTCGAACGATGACGGAGAAGATGACCTAGGCTTCGGTTTCCCGACTGGGCAGCTAGGCATATTCCTTGATGAAACAGGTGGACCTGGACATGAGGAAAATCTCGCCATCGCCTTCGTTACTCCACAGATGGCCGAAGTTGAAGCTACTTCTCGTATTGACCTAGATGCTGAGATGGCAGATACTCTGCGAGAGGACATTATTCTGGCCACGATAGTGGCCGATGTAGAGGCCTACTTTGTCGAAGGAAAGCCAGAGATTGAAGCGGCCTATGCATCAGGAGATGCTGACATGGAAGAGACTCTCGAGGCTTACATTAGTCTGTATGAGAATGCAACCGCATCTGCTGTTCCAGGCTACAGTATGGAAGATGCAGATTTCTTTGGTGATGGGTTCAATACTGTAGAAAGTATCAGAGAACAAACTGAATTTGATGGCATGGAGATAACTCAGTCACACCTTGACACTTACTATGATGTTGCTTGGGGTAATGGGATGAACAACATGTTGACGATGGATATGACGCTTACTTTCCTGTTTATCCTTGCATTCATAGCTGCCTTCAGTGAGGAGGTTGATGAGGACCAGCTCAATGCTACGATGGAAACCATGGTAAGGTCCTCCATAACAGACTGTCCTGAGGCCTTGGATGGATTTGGAGTTCTATCTTGTGTGATGGAGAAGCTCGAACTAGCTTCTATGGAGATGTTCGGAGGCACCCTGTTTGAAGATGAAACCGATGCGGATGGCCTAGATGATTACTGTTTGGATAATGATAATATGATGCTCAAGGAAGCCGTCACAGGTGGCGGTTGCTCGTCTTCAGATACAGGAGTATTTTACAATGCGAGTGAAGACGATATGGGAATGACGATGGATGGGATGAACTCAATTGATGCGATCGGCCTGATGGCTGAACCGGGAGGTTTCCCGCTATTCTGGCCAGAAATGACAATGGCTTTTGTCAATACCGAGAATATATTGGGTGCCTTCTCAGAAAATGCTGGAAAGAACGCAAGCATTGAGATTGGAATGACACTCATGGTGTTCTTCCCTGGAGTCAAGACTGGAGATTCTCACATGTTTGCCTTCGAACCTAAGGAAGGCGAGGTCCCTAACGTCCAAGTTTCACCCCCAGTGGGCTACTCTCTGGAGAATGAACCAGATTCCATGGCCTGGAACTTCACAAAGTCTGGAGACTTGGGTGAGGAAGTGGATGAATCTGGGCTGCCTGGACCTGGACTATTGGTGATTCTACTCACTATCCTTGGTGTAGCCTCGGTCAGAAGACGTGTCTAGTCAGATGCACAAACTTATTATCTTGTAAGCCTTACAGGAGGATATGGGTCAAAAGAAATCGACCGCTCTGTTGGGCTTTCGCAAAGTCTTTGTGACACTGATAGTTGCAGTGATGGCGCTAGCTATCGTGGCCAGTGATTCGAATGCCGAAATGGAACACTCTGGGTTTGTCTACACCTTTAGCACACCGGCTAACCTAAAGGCAGAAGGGACTGTAACTTACACCGATTTCGATGCCAGTGGTATTCGTTCGTATATAGACCAATATCATGGTGATTCGGACAATCAGACTGAAGATTGGGAAGTTGCAGAATATGTAGAGGAGTGGGAGGATTTCCTCATGGAGGATGATAACACCAACACAGCAGTCAATGATGTATATTCTGAAACGACCAACGCTGTCGTTAGAATGAGAGATGTCATAGGTCCCAGTAACAGTACAGAACCATGCACGTTAGAGCTTCTAATGACCGCCACGTTTGACATCTCTGCCGAGTATGGAGTCAAATATACATTTACATATATTTTTGAAGAAGTTCCTGATGAAGACACCAACAATAGGACTTATATTGTACCTGAAGGGTACCAAATAACTAGTGTTACGGGCTTCGAGGACAATACCTTGTCGAATGGGGGTAGAACCATAAGTTCCAAGCCTATTGATGACATTACATTTGTATTTGAGAAAGTGGATGATGATAGTAGTGATAATGATGGTAGCCTAGGTATCCCTGCGCCTTCCCTGATTACAGGCATCATAAGCATGGCCGTTATCGCACGGTGCAGATGTCTCTAGTCGAA
>CAZNQF010000150.1:0-4785 GCA_964575125.1 uncultured bacterium | reverse complement strand
CGGATTAGCATTAAATGCAGCTTCTTCAAAAGCTGGTACCATTTGACCTTTACCAAAGAAACCTAGGTCACCTCCTTTTCCTGAATCAGGATTTACATAGTTGCTTGGGTCATCCGTATAAATATTAGCGAGAGATGCAAAATCTTCTCCAGAATCAATTTTTATTTTAAGTTCATCTGCTTCATCTTTTACAGATGATGTATCACTTTTAGATGGATCTTTTTTCCAGGAGGTAAACATAAATGAACGAACTTCTCCTATCTTAAATTCATTTTTTCTTTTATTATATTCATTTAATAAATTATCATCAGATGGTTTTAATGAGTCTGAATTAAACATACTATTTGTTATATGTACTGCATCGATTGTGTATGGAATGTTCCTCTTGATAAATTCATTTTTAACTTCTTGCTCACTTGCTGAAACAGATGAAAATAGCACTTGACGCAATTTGAAGTCAGGTATAAACGTATTTTTCATAAATTGTTCTATGGGTGCCCATTCATTCCCTTCGGGACTTGATATAGCTAAATCATATTTCACTGGATCAAATTCACCCAATGTCTGAAATCGAGGATTAGTTTTTAAAAATGAAGGTGGATTATTTTTCATATGGTAAATAACCTCTTCATCGGTCGCAACAATACCCAACTCCTTAACCTTTTGCGCAACAAGATAATCTCGGATAATGCTATCCCAAACTTGTTTTCTTGTTTGTTCAAAAGTCCTTTCGTTTATATCTTGTCCATTAGCTCTTGCTTGATTTATCCGATTACTTACTAATTGAGAGAAAAAATCCGGTGATATAATTTCATCATTTACAACACCTATTGCAGTGGAAGGATTAATTCTGCCAAATAATTGATCAAGAATGTTTGCACCACCAACAAGTCCTCCTACGGTCATGCTTAATAAAAACATAATTAATAGACCCCAAAGGACAACATGCATGCGGTTTCGCATGGAAGTCATTAATGCCATTGTATATTTTCCTTAAATTTGTACATGTTAAACGGTTGCAAATTTACCGAAACGAAAGGTGTAAAACAATCGGAAGCATTTATCAATATTTATTATAAAAATTTATGAGATATTATGGACATATTTTGATTTTTAAAATTATTTTATATATCGTTTTTTTTTCATCTATTGGTATAAGTATAGATCTTAATCTCGAAAATATATACAAAAATGGAACATATAACACTAGAAATATTGGTAAATGGATATGGATTCCAAATACTGATGATATATTAATTTATGATAACTTTAAAAGTGACAGTTTAAAATCGTTTTACAGGGTTGATTTAAACAATGGTGATACAACTAAATTTATTTCATCTACTTTACTAACATATAATAGTAATCAATTATTCATCTCAAATTATAGTTTTAACAATCAGGGAACAGAATTATTATTATTGGTAAATCAACAAAAAATTTGGAGACACTCTTTTTCTGGAAGATATTTTGTCTATAATATTAATAATCATAAACTGACTCAGATATCTGATGGTAAATCTCCTTTAAGAAATGTTAAGTTTTCTCCAGATGGTAAAATGGTTTCTTATATTAAAAGTGATAATAATATTTATGTTTTTAGTTTAAATAATGAGAGAGAAAAACGACTTACTCGTGATGGATCAAACACAATTTTAAATGGACATTTTGGTTGGCTATATGAAGAAGAGTTTAGCGGATTTGATGCATACCGTTGGTCGCCAGATAGTAGGAAAATTTTCTTTTTTCAGGAAGATCAATCTAATGTAGATAAATTTTATTGGCTGGATGAACGAGAAAAATATCCTAGGTTAAATTCGGTGTATTACCCGAAAGTAGGGGAGGAAAATCCTAAGATAAAAATGGGGTTAATTTATTTAAAAAATGGAATGATTAAATGGTTGAAAGATGTTGGAAATGACGAATATTATTATCCAAAAGCTATTTGGAAAAAAGATAAAATAATTGTGTTTCAACTAAACCGTAAACAAAACCATTTGAATTTACTTCAATTTGATCCCCGAACTAGAAAACCTCAACTTCTTTTTGAAGAGAAAGACTCATGTTGGATTGACATACACAATAATACTAGAATTTTAAATGATGGTTCACTTGTTTGGACATCCGAGCGCTCTGGATTTAATCATATTTATCACTATAATTCTGATGGTGCATTGATAAAACAATTAACTGATGGTGATTGGGAAGTGAGAAAAATTATTGACTTAGATGAGGAAGCTCAACTGATATATTTTACTGCAACTAAAGTATCAGAATTAGAAAATCATTTATTCTCAATTTCGCTTGAAGGTGGATTAATTAACCGACTTACAAATGAAGTCGGATGGCACTATATACAAATTTCTCCAAGTAAAAAACGATTTATTGACTCTTGGTCGAATACAAAAACTCCAACGACATATTTATTAAAAAATATTAATGGAGAATACATAAAAACATTATCACAACCGGATATGAGCATTTTTGATAAAGTTAATTGGACTTTTCCTGAATTTATAACAATTCAAACTACAGATGGTGTTAGTTTAAATGCAAAGATTACACTACCATGGGATTTTAATAAATTTAAAAAATACCCAATATTGGTAAATACTTATGGTTTGGTAGGATCACTAATAGTGAAAAATCGTTGGGGAGGAAGAGGATATCTATGGAATCAATATTTGGCAAAAAATGGATTCATTATCTTTTCGTTGGATAATCGCCAGACTGGGGGGAGAGGCAAAGCATTTAAAAATTTAGGATATGGTGATTTAGGAAAATTTCTTATCCATGATCAAATTGAAGGGATCAAATTCTTGGGAGGGTTTTCCTATGTAGATACATCGCGAGTTGGTATTTGGGGTTGGAGTGGAGGAGGATACGCAACAGCTTTAGCTTTAACAAAAGGAGCAGATGTTTTTGATGTGGGCGTCGCTATTGCATCTGTCACGGATTGGAAATTATATGATACCGCTTATACCGAACGATTTATGGGTTTACTATCTGAAAACGAAGTTGGCTATGAAAATGCATCGGTATTTTCTTACATTGATAGGTTCAAAGGAAAATTACTTTTGGTTCACGGAACTGGTGATGATAATGTACATGCTCAAAATTCAATTCAACTTGTCAACAAATTTATTAAGGCTGATAAACATTTGGATATCATGTTTTATCCATCTAGAGACCATGGCATATATGGTGGTAATGCAACCATTCATTTAAGAAAAATGATGGCGAACTATTTTCTTAAAAATTTGCAGAATTAAAATTTTCAGAATATATTTGTATTTACTATGGTCAAATAATTATAACTTTTTGTTAAGTATATAAAAAAAATAAGGTGGTTTATGTTTAATATTAGACACAGTATATTTTTAGTTGTTATGATTGAAATTGTCGCTGGACAATCATTTTTATACAACCCAAGTCAAACGCATACTCAAATAGAATTAGGTAATTTTGTTGCGCCAACAGGTACAATCCAAAATATATCAGATGATTCTTTGTCCCTTGCTCTTGTAAGAACAGAATTATTACTGCCAACAGATTGGGAAAATAAATTATGTTTTGGTGGAATATGTTTTCCTCCAGATTGGGATAGTCTTGCTACAACAAATGCAGGTGCACCCTTTTATCAGGAACCAATCCCCCCAGATAGCACTATTTATTTTTCTGTATGGTTTTCTGCTTTCTCAGAATATGAAGGTTCAGCGACAGCGACTATTAAACTATATGATTTATATAATCCGGAAGATGTAATTATTCAAAATTATATGGCAAGCACAGAACCTTTTAACATTATAAATAATAATAATGACTGGAATTTAATTGGTTTACCATTAAGTGTTAATGATCCCAGTTATTTGGAAATTTTTACAAATGCAATATTGGGGACATTATATGGTTTTACTGATACATATTTCCAAGCTCAAAATTTAGATGAAGGAAGCGGATATTGGCTTAGATTTGATAATGAAGGAATGTCTGTACTTTTTGGTGAATCTATTCCAGATTTAACTTTAGCCCTAAATGCAGATTGGAACTTAATAACTGGTATATCGGATACAGTTTCACTGAATCAAATAGAAGATCCAAATGAAATTATTGTACCTGGTACATTATTTTCCTTTAATGGTACGTATGAACAAAGTTCGATTCTTGTCCCCGGAAATGGATATTGGATTCGCACTACAGAGATTGGAGAAGTTACACTAAATTCAGATTTTATAACTGTTAATAAAATAGCTTACATAGATCGTACTAAAAGTGCAGAGATGATTGAGATTAACGGGAAAAAATTATTTTTTGGTATATCTATACCAGATGAGGAGGTCTTAAGCTATTCATTGCCACCAATGCCTCCTGTTGGTGCATTTGATGTTAGATTTGTAGGTAATACCTCAATAATAAATGATTATGGGGTCATTGAGATAATGAATCCCAATGATTCTATACATATTAGTTATGATGTTACAAAACGTTCTGAACAATGGATTCTAATTAATCCAAACAATAAAGATGAATATTCTTTAGTAGGAAAAGGAAATTTTATTATTGAAGGTTTTACTCAAGAGCTGATTCTTCAAAAGGTGTCGAATCGTATTAATCCTAAAAAAGTTGATTATATTGAAGCTTACCCAAATCCATTTAATCCTATGACAACGATTCACTATACTTTACCAAAAAATTTAAATTTAGATGGGATTGTAACTATCAATATTATCGATATAAATGGAAGGGTTATTAAAGATTTATTTAATGGAAAAATTAACAGTAATG
>CAZNQF010000149.1:240-4799 GCA_964575125.1 uncultured bacterium | reverse complement strand
GGAAGCTGTAGACGAGGCAGTTGGCAGAGCCACTGAAATGGGGCGTTCTGTGTTATTTATTCCAGGTATTCAGGATATGAATGAAATTCAAACCATTGCGGGAATAACTATTTTGTCACGAGTCGCAAAAGTAGCAGCTGAATACGATGCAAAAGTCGAGGTCCCAACGAGTAAGTCACTAGTTATGACTGCGGCAAGGGAAACAATTCAGGCCTCATATTTAACTGCAGGTCGACCTGAATCATATAATCAGGATTTAGTTTATTACGTAACTGATGAACAATTTGGATATGTTGCATATGTTCAAGGAATGATGGTAAGAGATAAGCCAGCTGCATGTTTTTATATGGGTGCTTTTTTTGCTGAATCCTTGCTTTTAGCTGAGACTGGTAATACAATAGGAGCCATTCAGTTAGCAGGAACAGCTATGCCTGCTCAGTTACCTTTTTTTGTTGCTGCATGTGACTATACATTGATTGGAGAAGAGTTTTTTGCTGCCTCTGCATATTTATCCGGAGAGCCAGATCAGCTTGGTAGCCTTAAGGGACAGGATTTTGGAAAAATTATTGTGGGAATAGGTATAATTGTTGGTGTCATTTTGTCATCAATTGCATCTGCATTGGGTACTGAATCATCTGTTGGTTCCTTTTGTTTCTATGCTGTTGATTATCTAAAAAATGTAATTTTACATTAAATTTTATTTATGAAAAGAACAATACCATTATTAATTACTGGAATTGGTGGATTTGTATTAATATTCGCATATTTCGTTCCCGCATTCCAAGGTTGGGGAGAGGTAGCGGCAATGTGGTTTGATATTTTAGCTTCTATAGCTTTTGTATTAGGTGGTGGTAACTTGCTAAAAATTCATCTAGAAAAAGTCTCAAGTAAGCGTGAGGGCTGGGCCTTCTCTCTTATAACTTTAGTTGCATTTATTTTAACACTTTTTCTGGGATTATTTAAAATTGGTATTAACCCTAATCCCATGTATCCTGATTTTTCTTGGTCTGGTGATTATCGTGAGATTGGTAGCCCATTTTGGTGGTTGTATGAGTATGCTTTCAAGCCACTCACGGCTACTATGTTTTCTATGTTAGCCTTTTATATTGCGTCAGCTGCATTTAGAGCTTTTCGTGCAAAAAATTTCGAGGCAATTCTTTTACTTGGTACTGCTTTTATAATTTTATTAGGCAGAACATTTGCGGGAGTATTTTTAACATCTTGGTTTCCTGAAATAGTGAGCGGGCTAAAAATTGAAAATCTTACAGTTTATATAATGAGCGTCTTTAATACCGCAGGTAATAGGGCAATAATGATTGGTATAGCATTAGGTATTGCATCAACGTCCCTAAAGGTCCTCCTTGGTGTAGATAGGTCTTATTTAGGTTCAGGGGAAGATTAATAATGTTGCAGAAATTAGCTAAGCTAGATAAGCGCTGGATATTTTTTATGATGTTTTTGTCTGTTGTAATTCCTATTTATATTATTGGAATAACGGGTAAAACATTTCCTGAAGTTCCAAGTCAGTTGGCAAAAGATACATTTTGGGCAATCGAAAACCTCAAGGAAGGAGACCCTGTTCTATTATCTTTTGATTATGACCCTGCTAGTGAAGGCGAGCTAGGTCCAATGGCGACCGCTTTTACAAAACATGTTTGTGATAAAAAATTAAAAATATATTTTATGGCACTCTGGCCTGTAGGACCACAGATGATAGATGATAATATTAATAAAGTGATAAAAGCTGACTTTCCTGATCTGGTCTATGGAGAAGATTATGTAAATCTGGGATTTAAATCAGGCAATGAAGGTGTTATAAAAGTTATTGTAACAGATTTTAGAGAGTTATATACGACAGATGATAAGGGGGTAAATATAAATGATATACCCATGATGAAAAATATTCACAGTGTTCAAGATTTCGAATTGCTTATTAATGTTAGCGCAGGATATGCAGGCACAAAAGAATGGGTTCAGTATGCAGTAACTCCTTACCCCGACAAAATTCAATTGGTTGCTGGGTGCACAGGTGTACAGGCTCCGTTGCTTTATCCATATATTCCTGGACAGCTAAGAGGATTATTAGGAGCAATAAAAGGTGCAGCAGAATATGAGGCTTTGGTTGTTGATCGTTACGGAGGAGATAATCCTGACCCAAAATATTTGGAAGGTCAAAGGCGGATGGCACCACAGTTGGTTGCACATTTGCTGATTATCGTTTTGATTATTTTAGATAATCTAATTAATGCATCTGAAAAAAAAACTGGTAAGGCAGTATGAATACGAATAAAACTATTTTGATTTTAGTATCATTAATTGGTTTGATACTATTAGGAAGAACCGCATTAGCGGACTATGGTATGGGTACTGTTTTTGTAAAAGCTGTTGAAGTAAATAAAGATGATCCAAATCCTGATAATCGTTGGATTAATTATCAAAGTTCCTCATTAAATGATTATATTAATGCAAATAAGGATAATCCGAAACAAAGTCAATACCATTTTAGTTTGTCTAGAACAATAGGTGTGTGGGTCGCTGCATTTTTTACTTTATTTATTTTTTCCTTCTTGTATAAGGATAATCTATTTTATAAAATTGCCGAATCCGTTGTTATAGGCGTTTCTGCCGCGTATTGGATGGTGGTAGGTTTTTGGACAGTCATAATTCCAAATCTAATTGGAAAAATATGGCCAGCTCTTATTCATTCGTGGGCAATGCCTGGGATTGCTCCTGATAGAGAGCCATATTGGTATTTATACCTAATACCTCTATTGCTCGGTGTATTGCTTTTAATGCGATTGTCTCCTACTGGTTCTTGGTTAAGCAGGTGGCCGTTGGCATTTATCATTGGTACGACAGCTGGAATGCGACTAGTTGGCTTTTTACATGCAGATTTTTTAAGTCAGATCAGTAACACAATTATACCTATTTGGGTGACTAATTCAGCAGGTGCATTTGATTTTTGGGCATCCCTGAGGAGTTTAATCATTGTCATTGGCGTCTTATGTGCAATTGTATATTTCTTTTTCTCTATTGAACATAAGGGATGGGTTGGTAAAACAGCTAAAGTAGGAATCTGGTGTCTTATGATCACGTTTGGAGCAGCTTTTGGATATACAGTAATGGGTAGAATAGCGCTCCTTGCTATTCGATTGGAATTCTTAATGGATGACTGGCTATGGATTATTGATCCAGGTAAGCTGCGCGATTTAGCCACAATTGCGCATTTGGGAATGTAAGTAACTATGATGTTTATATAATTACTGAATCAATAATTCAAATTAACAATTTATCAGTTTCTTATAAAAATAATAAGAGGCTATTAAATATTATTGATGACATTTCCTTTTCTTTTCAGACTGGAAAGATTACAGCACTTATAGGAGAATCTGGAGGAGGAAAAACCCAAACAGGGCTAGCCCTCTCAAATTTATTGCCAAAAAATGCCTTATCTGATTTTACATCAGAGCCAAATATAAATAGTTTTATTTTTTCATTTATTTTCCAAGATCCACTAACTTCATTAAATCCACTAATGAAAATTGGTTCTCAGATTACAGAAGCTGTTCGGGAAAAATGTTCTAAAAAAGAAAAAAACCAAATAGCATTATCTCTGATGAATCAATTAGAAATTTCTGATCCAGAAAAAAGAATAAAGCAGTACCCACATGAGCTTTCAGGCGGTATGAGACAAAGAATATTAATAGCGATAGCTTTAGCTAAAAATCCTGACATTATAATTGCAGATGAGCCAGCAACAGCTTTGGATAGAAGAACTAAGCTTCATATGATAGAATTGTTAAAGAGTTTTTGTAGTAGGTCAAACAAGACGGTAATTTACATCACTCATGACCTCGCATCTGTAAGAGAATTCGCCGATAAAATTTTAATAATGTATGCAGGCAAAATCATTGAATCGGGACCATCTCTCTCAGTATTAGATATGCCAAAACATCCGTATTCAAAAAAATTACTTGATCTAGTAGATCGAAAAATTAATGATGATGGAAAATTACCATTTATAAAGGGTCAAACTCCGCTCCCTACAGAATATCCGGTAGGTTGCCGTTTTCATCCGAGGTGCCATCTCTCTGAAGAATCTTGTAAGAAAAAGACTCCTGAGATTATTGGCTCTGACGCTCATTGGTGGATGTGTCCAATAGTATAAATAATATTTGAAAAATATTAATTTATTGTATTTAGAAAAATGGAATAATTTCCACTAAAATATTGTCTAAATTAGAGATAGGGATTACAAAAAAATTAATATATTATGATATTATATAGTCTAGATAAAAAATGAAAATTAAAACACCAATATTTCTAATATTTTCATTCTCTATAATTTTCTCTATAGATTATCAGACGCAAATTCAGCCAATCTTTTCACAATATTGTACGGGATGTCATCCAAATGGTGGGGGATTAAGTTTGACAACATATGATAATGTTTTAGATGGTGGGAATGATGGTATGGTTATTACAGTGTACGATCAAAATTCTAGTGTTTTATATGATAGAATTACTCGTCAAGAATCGGAAAATGGTGATATGCCACC
>CAZNQF010000149.1:0-230 GCA_964575125.1 uncultured bacterium | reverse complement strand
AGTTGACCATTCCAATATGACTTATGGTGATGATATTTATCCAATTCTTGAAGAAAATTGTTCTAGCGGATATTGTCACGGTGGTGATGCAGGAGGGTTGAATGTTTTATCATACGATCAGTTAATTGAGGGCGGAACTCACGGACCCGTTATTATACCTGGAAATGGATATGATAGTAATTTAATAATGAAATTGTCTGCGTCTCCACCTTACGGTAGTCAAATTACAC
>CAZNQF010000148.1:0-4815 GCA_964575125.1 uncultured bacterium | reverse complement strand
TTGGTTTTAGTAGTCGATCTTCTGTGCCAACTTCCGAAAGAAACTCACGATAAAATTTATGTAGCTCCTTGCCTTTTTCTGGGAACTTAGAGAAAACATTGTTTTTTTGTCTTGGGTCATTGTGAAGATCGTAAAGCTCTGCGAGTTCTCCTTCAGAGGAATAAATCATTTGCCAGTTGTTGGTTGTGATTGTCGCCGGTAAAGGTTCGGCAATTTTACGTTCGTAGTGATCCACAGCGCGGGTGTATTCGCCGACATTGTAGAGAGGCCATGAGGTAAACACACATTCTTTTCCTTTGTCGTCTTTTCCTTCAAGTATGGGAACGAGAGAGCGCCCCTGAACAAAACTCGGAACATCAATATTTAGGAGATCCAGTAGCGTTGGCATAATATCAACGTGTGAAACGAGAGCATCAGTTTTTCTTGGCTTAATCCTCGGGGCGTAAATTAGTAAAGGTATGTTTGCCACCTCTTGATAAAGAGGAGAACGTTGGAATGACATTGGCGTTTCCTTAGGAAGGGGAATTGTTCCCTGAAATGCCGGTCCGGACATTACAGACTTCCCATAGTGACCATGCTCCCCAAAATAATACCCGTGATCTGAGGTAAAAATTATGATGCTGTTATCCATCAAGCCTAACACTTTGACAGTGTCTAGAAGACGGCCAATCCAGCGATCGACCATGGTCACTTGCCCACAGTAAGCCGCATAGCCTTTTCGAACATCTTCTTCAGTCATGTTTCGATCTTTATATTTGCCATAAGCTGAATAGGGGGTAGAGCCGTCGAATTCAGGGTCGTATAGCTCTGTATACCAGTCTGGCGCGTCCCAGGGCTCGTGAGGATCCCAAGTATCAGCGTAAAGAAAAACTTCCTCCTTGTAGTGTCGTTGCAACCATCGCTCGGCTTCAAACATTGTCCGAGGAGATGGCCAATCAGTTTCTAACGTGCGATAACGGCGAACATCAATTCCATCCGGCATGGTGTCGTAATTGCCTCGCGTGTAGATAAAATCATCAAATCCTTTTTCATAATGAAATCCGTCTCTATGAAAAAAAGGTGTGTCTGTCACACACATTGAGTTCACGCCTTTACTAGAGATGATTTCAGCTAAGGTCGTTTCTGACTGACTTAATGGTTCCCATCCGCGATAAGTAAAAGTGTGCTTACCTGTAAAGAAATCGGCACGAGCCGGCATAGTCGGAAAAGAATTCGCATAGGCGCGATTGAATACGACACAGTTTTCGGCGAAGCGATCTAGATGTGGGGTCTGGACTCCACGATCAGCATAAGCGGTCAAATTGTCTTTTCGAAAAGTATCAGAAACAATGAAAATAATGTTCATGGGGAATTGTTGAAATTCTCGCTTTCTCAGGATTAGGCAAGAACATGCTTGTGTTCGCCTATGGTCTCCTTAAAAGCAGTCGAAAAAACTTCGAGATCCCTATCAGTTATAGCTAGCGATAGACTCATGAATCCCCGCCTCGCAAGATATAATCCGCGCAGATGCATCTCTAGATGAATCAGTTTATATGCTAAAGGAGCCGAATGTATATTAGCGGGCGTCTTGATAGATTCTCTTTGGGGATGAATACATATCATTGAGCCTCGACCTGTGACCTGAATCGGTGCTCCGAGAGAATCTACAATCTGCTGCAGGTGCAGTCTGAATTGATCGCCCAATTGATTTAACTTTGTAACCTTATCTGGTGTGAATACCTGAGACAATCCGGCAATCCCAGCTGCCATAGTGATTACGTTGTTGTTGTAGGTGCCGGAGTGGACTAATGCGTCGGGTTGTCGGGGATCGAATCTTCCCATCAGATCAGCCCGTCCACCGAAAGCGCCAAAGGTGACGCCACCCCCAAGGTATTTTCCAAATGACACTAGATCTGGCATGATGCCCAACGCTTCATGCAATCCACCCGGAGCAAGGCGGGATGTCATTACCTCATCAAAAATTAGGATGATTCCAGACTTGTCGGTTTCGCCGCGCAGCATTCTAAGAAATTCAACATCAGCAGGAATACAGCCCGCGCTCCCCATAACAGGTTCAACAATAACAGCAGCTAGCCGAGAGGAATTTTCTTGAATCAAATCTCGAGAAACCTCAAGATTGTTAAATTCAGAAACGACAACATCGATAGGAACATTCATGGGCGATGCTTTGCCGCCAGAAAAAGAAAATAGACCGCCGTGATAACTTCCAGAAAAAACTAAAACCGCGGGTCTCTTGGTGACAGCCCGGGCTAGCGAGATGTTCATCATATTGGCTTCGGTACCCGAATTGCAGAAACGAATTAGGTCGACAGCTGGAAATCGGTCAACCATCAAACGAGCTAATTGGGCCTCATATTGATTGGGTCCACCAAGAGCAAGTCCTTTGGAAAGCACAGCTTGTATAGCTTCTTTGATAACTGGGTCTGAATGGCCGTAAAGTCCGGCCGTGAATTCTCCCAAGAAGTCGACATATTCGTGGCCATCCAGGTCGCGGAGTAGGGCGCCTTTACCGCTTACTAGAGCAACTGGGAACGGATCATGATAAAGGACATGGCGTGTATTGGCGCCAGGCATAGTTCGAGTTGCTGACTCGTAATGTTCGTGGCTCTTGGGGTAGGCTGCTATGTAGCGAGCTTCAATTCTGGCTACAGTATCACTCAGAGTGTGGGCGTAAGTGGTCGCGTCATTCATGGTCGTCCTTAAATAAAAAGATAGGCGTCACTATCCATATATTAACAAAGACTCTGCGTCACCATTATAATTCCTGATACTCAGGAGGGGCATCTAGCATGACTCGTAACATAGTCCCCGACAATTGGGAAAAATTATCGAAATCGTATTTTCAGGATGGACACCTATTTCCGATTGAAGTGTTAACTTCTGATAAGACGAACTACTATCTTCAGGCATTAAGAAATCTAACTCAAGATCAGGATAAACATAGTCAGGGTGTATTACGGCGGAAAAATCATCCAGCATTTGGAGACCGTAGTAGAACCCCTAGCTCTTTGAAAAGTCATCTGGTATTGCCGTGGCTTGATGAACTGATTCGACTTCCGGCAATTCTTGATCCGGTTAACGCTATTTTGGGTCCAAATATTTTCTGCTGGAGTACAAGCTTTTTTATTAAAGAACCAAGTGATCCGCACTTTGTGTCCTGGCATCAGGATGCGACTTATTGGAATCTGAGTTCAGATGAAGTTGTAACGGCTTGGATTGCTCTTACAGACTCTTCTCCTGATAACGGTTGTATGAAATTTTGGTCAGGAAGTCACCACTTCCAACAACTGTCACACGAAGACAAGTTTCATCCACATAATTTGCTGGGTCGAGGCCAGGAAGTCCAGGTAAATATTGAACCCGAAGATACAGTTGACGTTGTTCTTCGAGCAGGAGAGATGTCACTACATCATGTATTGATGATTCATGGATCTGACCCCAATCGATCCAAACGGCCTAGAATTGGTGTTGCGATTCGCTATATTCCAACCCGTAACCGTCAGATATCACTCAACGGCACCGCCATGCTGGTTCGAGGTATAGATAACTACAATAATTTTAAGCACGAACAAGCTCCCAGTGGTTACATGCTAGAGAATGATCTCGACTATATGGAAAAAATCAATGTTCAAAATGACCTTATACTTTATAGCAATATCAAATGAAAAAAAGTCTCTATCAGCCGAGCTTTGAGTCTACCGAAGTAGATCGAGTCCTTGATAACAAGAAGCTAAACACCTTAATGCTGCATGTTATTGCCCAGTAATCATCGAACTATGCGCATAGCGGAAGGACTGCCTTTTCCTATGAGCCCTGCGTAATTTTTGATCTACGCCAGAAAAAGTATCACCGATTGGATCTAGCCCGTGAGTTCGGCAAGCATTGGTGATCTCGCGTAAAACAATTGCGAAATTATTGCGCACTCGGTCAGTGGTCGACGTAAAGTCATTATCGTTATGCGTCACCATTTGTAACACCGGCACAACCGGTTTTCTATCCAAAATCTGAGTGACTATATTGTTGGCTATACTATAGTAGTCAGCCTCTATCCAATCTGGCCGCAAATCCCAGTAAAAATGATTTCCGTCACGATTCTCTTTCCGCGAATTGTCTACACTTAGCGGAATATTGACAAATGGTAGCTCACCTTCAAGCAGTCTGAAGGTTGCATGCCCAAAATGAGGATCGAATGGTGCTCCTGACCAAACTGCACACATGTCAGGGTAGACACGGCCCGGCAACGATATAGGTCCTCACTTAAATCCGAGATCGGTTAGAGCTGGCATTGTCCAGTCATTAGCTGAAAAAGTGCCTGGGCGAAACCACTTTGGCCTATAGCCCATACCATTCATCCAGACCACGGCGGCTTCAGATAGAATCGCAGTCTGCTGGGTGTAGCTGAGGCATCCAAAGTGCTCCTTGTAAAAACCATCGTTAAATTTCCACGGATGTAAATGCAACCCCATACAGGCTCCTTTGCCCTCTAATTGTTGAAACAGTCCGGAATGGGCATTTGTAGCCTCCGGGTGTATCATGAAACTGACCGGATAATTGTAATTTGCGGCCATTTGTACATAGCCTAGTATTGATCTTTCGCTTTCTTCGTAATTGTTCGGACCTGTTGCACCATCTGGCCGCTTGCTTGGCAAGACAGGTTCGACATCCATAGTAATTAAAACGCTTATTGTCCCCATTTTTTTGGCTTATCCATTATTCAAACGTTTCATATTGTTTATACGGGTAGACATTATCGTCAATGTAATAAGAAAGGAAATTATCACTTCGCCACTTCATTCAACTGTTTCGCTGTATCGA
>CAZNQF010000147.1:0-4978 GCA_964575125.1 uncultured bacterium | reverse complement strand
ACCGCTCCATGTATCTCCAATTGGGTCCTGCAAAAAGAAATTTGGACTGCTAGCTGAATTAACATGAGTAACTATTCCAGATGTTGTAACGAGCTGGCCTGCCAAAGGCGTCTCATAGCAGTAGGCACCTTGCTCCGCAGTGTACTGTAAATCATATATAGTTTGATCTGCCATTAAAATTAAAATAGAAACCTCATCCGTATCCATAGCACCTTGGTCATCAAATACGGTTAATCTAAATACCATAGTTGTACTCACCTCTGGCGCAGTAAACGTAACGATTGCTTCTTCATAATCACTCAAGGAGACACTCTCCCCATCAATCTGTTCCCACAAAAATCCTGAAATTGTACCATCAGGATCTGAACTTCCACTACCATCTAGGGTAACGACAGCTCCGTGCTCACCCATCTGATCTTCCCCAGCACTTGCGACCGGAAGCTGGTTTCCGCCCGTTGCGACAAAGACACTTGTATAACAAGGTAAAAGCTGATATCCTTCAGTGTAAGGTTCAGACGAATCATATTGACCAGCAACTCCTGTTACATTGGCCGGCCACGATGGCTCAGCAGTTCCATCAATCTCAGTATCGCTATCTATCCGCATGGTCGCTGTACCTGAACCTCCATCAACAATAGTTAAATTTTCAGAAGCTCCCTCAGAGGGCCAAACACCATCGGTAACTGTCACGCTCTGAATTGTTATCAATTCACTTTCATAAGTTTCACCATTTATTGACAGATCAGAAACAGTTACCAGCTGAGCTTCGGGGAGGGTCCCCTGTCCCATGACCGCTAGATCATTTTCTGAAGAAACCAGAACTTCAAATTTTCCATTGAATTCATCTGTTAAGCCTGAAACCTGCACCAGATCACCATAGCTCAGTTCAGCGTCAAAGCCAACTCCAAAAACTACGAGCCCCGCTGTTTCATCCTGAATCACATACTCTGTGTTCCCATTTCCTTCTTGGAAATTAATAGAGATAACAACTCCCTGAACCATTACCGCTGCCCCAACACCCAAACTCCTTGCGCTTAAAATTGACATTTGATCTATGACATTTACTGACGTTACATCTGTCGCTGAATTACCTTCGCTATCGTAAACTGTCAACTCAAATTCTAGTGTTCCCCCCTCACTTGGAGCAGTAAATGTCGCTTCAGCACTCTCAGAACCACTTATTGAAACAGATGTTCCAGATATCTGGGTCCATATATATGCTATGATATCACCTGCAGATCCAGAGCCATCAAGAGAAACCAAGTCCCCTGGTGATACCAACTGGTCATCCCCCGCATCTACAATTAAAACAGTTCCACCATAATCGTGTGAACCTAAATAATCAAAAGTGTTTTGTGGGTAGACCAGCCACTCTGAGTTAGATGCTGTTGTGCCAGCAGAGGAATTCCAGTCTGTGTTCCCCTGAGAAACATTTGGCATTCTAACCAGGGTATGTTCTTTTGTACCATTTGTCACGCCAGCTACATCCCACCCACTTCCCGGGTCATCACCTGATTGGCCAATAACATCAATTAAAACAAAATTTCCACTACCATCATTTTTGGCTAATCCCTGGGCATCATCACCGTTGTGATAAAGTGTAACAAGAAAATCTGCCTGAGCGGTCATGCTAGGGTCAGCATCATCGTGACATATAACAAAAACATCCCCAGGATTCAATTGACCACTTATATCAATTGTATATTCTGCCCAATTTCCCCCATTAGCGATCTGCCACAATTGATAATTGCTTAGATCAACTGGAGAGTCTGTTGGGTTATAAATTTCCAGTGCCTTGTTATAGCTACTACCTTCTATATATTCAGAGAAAAATAAATCTTGTGCAGTAACAAATGAAATGAACAAAATAATCGATAATAAATATGTTTTCATAGTATGATTCCTGATATTGTTTGAAATTTATTCAAATAAAAAATTTTATAAAAAATAAAACCAACACAATTAATGATAAAAAAAATAATTCCTATTCTAGAAGTTAAGAAATTCCATAGTTAAAAATTGGTGATTATTAATATTATTAACACAGTTGAATTACTATTAATTAGGGACCCCCTACTGTTGCCTCAATTTTTCCTATAATTTTTTTTCGGTGGTTTAACAACTCAATTGAATCATAATCCGACAAATCAGAAATTTCATTTTCCTCCAACAAACCGATTTTTTTTAACAGTGCCATGGTCGCTGCACCGTTTGCTCTTTGCGCACCATCCAAGACCTTCAGCGCAATCCCAAGCACTGAACCATTTTTTTGACGGATACCTAATCCTCTAACAGATTCCCCCCCTACCTTTGTAACTGCACGACCCCTCATCGTTTCCATGAAATCTGTATCAAATCGATTTCTCCCCGCTACCAAATAAGGGTTGGAAACCATTGAATCATATAATCTGGATAAACAGGGGTCACCACCCGAAGCAAACTTCTGAAACATAGTTGCAATATTCTTCAGTGACATAAATGGTGTTGGCGCGCTACATCCATCCACTCCAAAGGTATAGTCAGATTTCCCTGAATATCTTTCCAATGCAGATTTAATTTTTGTTTGTACGGGGTGTGCTTTGCTTATATAGCCACTGTGGTCCCACCCAGCATGCTGAGCGATCGCAAGCATACCCGCATGTTTTCCGCTGCAGTTATTGTGCAAGGGAGAGAATTCAATACCCCTCTCTATGTGGCTAGCTCGTGTACCCTTATCAAAAGGCGGGTGAACCCCACACTCATAGAATGAATGATCAATACCAATTTTTTCCAACATCCCGGAAACGGTTGATGTGTGAATATCTTCTCCATTGTGAGAAGCGCACATGATTGCTAGCTCTTTATCATTAAAATTATACTCTTCTGCAGCTCCCGACTCTATACATACAGATGCCTGAAATGGTTTTAACGAGGACCTTATATATGTTTTGTAGTGGGGGTCACCAAATGAGTAAAGAATCTCGCCACTGGAGTCAACTATAACTGCATTTACTTGATGAACACTCTCAACATGATCTCCTCTAAATACATTACATTTTAAATACAACTTTATACCTCACATTTATTATTTTATCAGTTCGGAAACAAAACATAGTTGAATTCCATTTTTTTTAATTTTTGGGATTATTTTTTTCAACACAGTTAGCGTTATCTCCCGCACGTGTCCTATTCCAATTGCAAAGCCCGTCCGTTTTGCTATTTTTTCCATTTCACTAATTTTTTCCATTATATAATGCTCAGAAAGTTCATTATCTATAAATACATCACGGTGACCAGTTTTTACGCCTTGCTCTCTTATTGTAGTTTCTGCAACAGTGCTAGAGCTTGTTCTTGAATCCAAAAAATATTTTTCCTCTCTCTTCAAGATTAGACCTACGCTTTTCATGACCCGTTCAATTTCTGTCTCTTTCGATCACTGATGATTGTTCATCCCCACCGCCTCAGGAATATCATGAAATGCTGACAACGTTTCATTTTCAATCTCAAATGCTGTCATGGCTGAAGATATAAAATAGGATTCTGTTTCAAGAGTATCTTCATGTGACTCCATTGGCATATGAACTAAAATCTCAAATCCGTTTTCACTAGCTTCTCTAGCTATTTGCTTGCTGTAGCTGTGCCCTGGGATAACAGCAAATGTCAACTTTTCATCAATTGAGAGGAAGCCATCAACGATGTGGTCATATGCATATCCAAAATCATCTATCACAAACGCAATACAGGGACTATCTCTGTTGCAATCGATATCCAAGCTCTCCCCACCGCTCTTATCTTGTAAATTAAATACGGTCCAGACAATAATAAGGACAGGAAAAATTCCACCTAAAATACTTATTAGGATTCTATACTTTTCACTGAAACCCATTACAGATTTTATGGCAATGTTACAGAGAGATCGATTACTTGGGGAATTCCTAACTGGTGGTCTCCAATGCGGAATCCATATTCAAATTGGTACAACCCTAATTTAATAGAAAACCCTCCCGAGATGTGGGAGGTTTCATTAGATATATGAGATGCCAGAGTTACACCTATGTTTTTCCAGCTGATGGTATTATTTGCTAAAATTATATGGTCCTTTGAGGACGGGATATATCCTCCCGATAGAAAAAATTTGTTGTGGAATTCCTTAAAAGTAGATGTTTTTGAAATAACAATATTTCCACTGAACGGCAGCTTTGGTTTTTGATGTACGAATTGGTCCATAGAGCCAGCATGAGAAAGGGCAACCCCTATTTTCCAATCTCTAAGAATTGGCTTAGCTATCGCTAGACTACCCGAAAACCCTGATGAGGAGTGAGTATGTATCCTAAGGTGCAACATTTGAACCAAAGATGAAATTTCGTACCCCTCCAATTTATATTTGATCCCTCCAGAAACAGTTGTACCAAACGCAGAATAAAAACTTAGTGGGCTATCAGACGGAGATTCATCCCTTAGTTCTATATTCTCAAACCCTCCATATTTTACCCTAAACAAAGCCTGTCCACCAAATAATGGACTTGAAATCCCCATGCCAAACACCGAGAAACCGCCAAACCAGTCATTGTGGCTGATTGAGATCGATGTTTTGTCCAACGAGTTCTCAGGAAAATATACCATAGCACTTTGGGTTCCATGAACCAGCTCACCAACAGAACCAGGAACATTTACAAATTGCGTTCCCACTCCCTTTAACAGAGAGCTCATACAAAAAATACTTAAAAATATTATTCCTTTTAATCTCAAATTAATTCCTTTTAAAAACTAATAGATGAAGATAATACATGTGTTAAACCATCTACATTGCTTTCCGTTTTAATGGCCGCAGAATAGTCCAATGTTATCCAATATTTATTTAAAATATGATAGCTCAATCCAAAACCTATACCAAACCGACCCTGCCCCAAACCGCTCCTTAGCGAGATTGATTCATTTAGCAAATATTCGATTCCTCCATTCAGCCGGCTTCCCAACAACAGCGAATCATGGGTAAAAT
>CAZNQF010000146.1:1709-5067 GCA_964575125.1 uncultured bacterium | reverse complement strand
CATTTTAGATGACCTAGCTATGAAGTCCAAGGCGCTGAACACAACCCTTCACATAGACAGAGAGCTAGCCCAGGCGCGGGTCATGATGGACACACTTTAAATGCCCCAAACTACTGTCTACAATTTGGTATCCGTTTCTCTGAATGAAATGGATACTCTGTGGATATCCGATCCTGTTAAGCTCAACAGAAATGGATTCATTTCTTCTGTTGAGATGGATACAAGTTTAGTTTCAATGAAATATCGAGTAGGAAAGGAGCGGGTCTGGATGGGAAACATGGAGAACGAGGGGTTTTCATTTTGGAACATTAACAGCGACTGGGAGTACTTTGATGATTCGGTGGCATTCAGAGGAGAGAGGTCTATACAGCAAGTTCGTACCTCATCTATGGGAGATAATGTGGTCACAAACTTTGAGAAGAGACTGCTGATATATCCAGAAAAGGAATATTCTATTCATGGGTGGATAAAAACTGAGAACGGAGGAGATGTAACGTTGCAGGTTCGCTCTTATTCATCAAGAACGGGAGGAAATATTATTGAAACTGAGTCAGTGTCAGCTATATCAGGGTTCACAGATTGGACCTATTCATCAAAAGATTTTGTTTTCGATGAGAGCGCTAAGTTCATAGATTATCGATTAAGCAGCGATGTCCCTGATGATAGCACAGCTCTCTCTTGGTTTGATGATGTAGGACTTATTGAATGGGGCGAGTGGAAAAGTATTTCGGAAAGTGAAATAACCTCTCCAAATGATTTTTCCTTTCTGCAATTTAAGAGCACCGAAAATGTTGAAAATTTTACTGCAAAATATATTGAAACTGTTTATGATGATATCTCGCCGGTGTCTCCTAACTTTATGGGAGATATAATCTCAGGATATTTTCCGCTAAACGTTCAGTTCACGGAAACATCCAACGGTATAACTACATATCGAGAGTGGGACTTTGGTGACGGTATCACTTCTACCATGGAGAACCCTCAGCACCTCTATTCAGAGCCGGGGATGTATTCTGTGTCCCTAACGGTTCCAGATTATTCTGGAAATTTAACGACCTTTACCAGGGAAAATTATATTCATGTTTCCGATACCTCTACCGTGGAGGTGGACTATATTGATGACTGGAATCTAGTTAGTCTTCCATCAATTGTCGTGGACAGTAATGTTGGGACGATATTTCCAACAGCCATAGAGGGTACACTGTTCAGATTTGATGAATCATATTTCCCTGATTCATTGCTCGATATTGGAGCTGGCTATTGGTTAAGGTTCGAGAGCGGCGGGAACCAGGAGATTATTGGCTCACCCTTGCAATCTATAGATCTTGACCTTATAGAGGGCTGGAACCTGGTTCAGGGAATTGGTAGTGTTGTATCTCTGGAATCGATCATTGATCCTGATAATATAATCGTTCCAAATACACTGTTTGGTTTTAATCTTGGATATTTTGATTCAGATATTTTAGAATCAGGTAAAGGATACTGGCTTAGATGTTTTGCTAGTGGAACCATTACTCTAGCAAATGATGGTCGCTTGCCAAGAGAGAACAAAGCTTTAATTGAATTTGAATCTTCAGGATGGATAAGCGCTGGTAATATGAAATTATATTTTGGAGTTGAATCTTTGGAGGATATTTATCTGTCGTGCTCTGTTCCGCCACTGCCACCACAAAGTGCATTTGACATTCGATTTGAAAATAGTTTGAGATGCGGAGAGGACTCTATATCAGTTCTACTTCAGAATAATGTGTTTCCCCTTGAAGTAAATTATGAGCTGAGTGGTAATCAGGCCTGGAAAGTTTTAACTGAAACTGGTGAAAAATTTAATTTAACTAACGAGGGAACCTTTACCATTGTGAGTCCCATAAATTCATTTCAACTATTTAAGGGTAGCTCACTTCCAGATGAATTTCGACTTTACCCAAACTATCCAAATCCGTTTAACCATAAAACTATAATTAAGTATGATTTACCTAAGCCAGATAATGTATCTATTTCAATATTTAATGTTAGAGGTGAATTGGTTTCTATTTTGATCGATGATGAAAAAAATGCAGGTTTTCATCAGGTAGAGTGGAACGGAATGATGGACAGTGGGGATCCTCTATCGTCAGGTATGTATTTCGTTCACATTGAAACTTCAAAAGAGTTTAAAACAGGAAAATTAATTTTATTAAAATAAAAATGAGTCCACTATCATGAATCTATATTTTGTTATAATTATCGCAGCGCTAGCCTTTGAGTTTATATTGAGCAGGATCTCAGGACTGTTAAGTATAAGATCTCTGGAGGCAACCCTTCCTGAAGAATTTCAGGATTGTTATGATCAAGAGAAATATAAAAGTTCCCAAGATTATACTAAAACAAATGAAAAATTTTCATTGATATCTGATACATTCAATTTTATTTTAATTATGGTTGTGATCCTTCTAGGTCTGTTCAATGATCTAGATATATTTGTTAGACAAATGGGCTATCTCTCTGAGATCATAAATGGTCTAATTTTTTTTGGTATTATGACCTTAATTCAGGATGTATTGTCAACTCCATTTTCATATTACCATCATTTTGTGATCGAAGAAAAATTTGGATTTAATAAAATGACATTGAAAACATTCCTTGTGGATAAGTTGAAAGGTATTTTTCTTATGATTATTTTAGGAATACCTATTATCTCATTTATTCTATTCTTTTTTGAATCTTTTGGTGATAAAGCATGGCTATGGGCTTGGGCAGTGGTGTCTGGATTTATTCTTATATTGCAGCCTCTTTTTACTACCTTCATCGCTCCGCTTTTTAACAAATTTACACCTCTAGAAGATGGAGAGCTAAGGGAGGCCATAGAATCTTATGCTAGCAAGGTAGATTTTCCTATTAGCAGAATTGATGTAATGGATGGGTCAAAGCGTTCCTCGCACTCCAATGCATATTTCAGTGGAATTGGTAAGCAAAAGCGTTTCGCCCTGTTTGATACCTTATTTGTTTTTTATGCTATCAATATTTATGAAAAATCCACAATTGTTTTCTGCATTTCAAGTCGAGCATCTCTCTGTATATGGAAGTTTAATATTTTTTCAGTTGTTGTTTGCTCCCATAAACATGATATTATCTATTATTATGAACGTTCGATCTAGAAAAAATGAATTTGAGGCGGATGAGTTTTCATCAGAGACAACGGGCACTCCTCAAAATTTAATTTCAGGGTTAAAAAAGCTCACAGTTGAAAATCTTGGAAATTTAACTCCGCACCCTTTGAATGTGTTTTTAAACTATAGTCATCCACCTGTTTTAGAACGAATTAGGGTTTTATCTTCGGAGTAATGTATTCAATGATAGTCAGAGACAAGCCACAAAAGAT
>CAZNQF010000146.1:373-1699 GCA_964575125.1 uncultured bacterium | reverse complement strand
AGAGCCAAGATTTTATTAACTAAGACCATTTTAATTTTTCTCGTAATAGTATCACTTTGTTATGGTTCCGAACCAGAGACAATACTTACAGAGATTCCTCAGAAATATTCATCTATAGAGCCATTGGGTAAGATTGGAGATTTTCCATTTCCTTCCAATCCCTTAAATGATAGAGCTAAGGGATATTTGTTAAAGGGTAAGGTAAAAAGTGCTGTGGGAAATTTCGGAAATTTTATAGAGTGGCTGAACCACCCTGCTGGGCTATGGGGAAACTATACATATCTTCCCCGTGTTTCATTTATTGCGGGTGTCCCTGGACAAAAGTATTCCTACGAATATGAGTGGGAGCTCTGTGACACATCCTCTCAAAATATAAACATCTGGTGCTCAGAGAGTGCCTACGAAGGTTGGTTGCCTGAAATTGAGGGAACATTCTCAGGTATTGTTTTTGAGGCCATCGAAGATAGAGGAATATTAGGGGAATATGTTGAGAATATTGCGCTGATTCAAAGTGCAAGCCAGTGGGGATATCAGGGTGGAGAGATATTTATTAGTTTACCCTCTTTTTCTCAGATAGATGTCAATCCAAACAATGCAAATGTTTATGGTGATCCGATTGAGAAAAAAGGCGTGGGATTTATTTATCCTTGGGCACTCAGACCAAAACTGTCCCAGAGAGCCGATGACTTTGATGTGTATGACTATGGTGAAGATAAGGAGGACTGGACCGACGATGATGGATATGCATATTTTGGTACCACGGTCTCTGAGTCTTGGGTCACTCGCCATGACCCTAAATGGAATACAGATTGGCAACCTGTAACTTATTCGAGAGCAAATACTCATAACCTTGACGTTACAGCGGGTGATATTTTTGGAACCACAATTTTTACAGACTCCAATGATCCGTACCCTTTGTTAGCACACAGTGCCTATTCTGAGACCTGGCCCATAAAATTAACTGAGCTAGGTGAGGACCCCTTTTGGCCTGGCTGGTGGGCAGAAGATTATATTGATAGCCTTCCAGGGTGCTCTGGAAATAGAAAGGACCCAGACTGTTGGCAGGAGGTTAAGGGCAGGCATATCTCAGACAACGATGTCTATATGGAATTTGATGACAGATGGGCGCATCAGGGTAATAATGTTGACACAAACAATGAATACGAACAGACCGGATACCCTATGGGATTGAGGGTTATGGCTGAGGCCCATTCATACGGTGTATCTTTTGCGGAAGATATTTTATTTGTAACAGTTAAAGTAAGAAATGAGAGCGGTGACTGGTGTGCGTTTGAGAGAAATGCATCTGGAATGGAGGCGCCGGTA
>CAZNQF010000146.1:0-363 GCA_964575125.1 uncultured bacterium | reverse complement strand
CCGTGCTTCTAACATTTCCGGTTCGCGCTCAATTGCCTGACGGAACGGTTCTAAACAGAGGTAAAGGATTCGACTATAGGCAAGCGTATCTCGGATTTTACATGGATGCGGATGCGGTTACCCTGGATGCAAATGGTAATAATTATCATTCAAATGATGATGACTACATGGAATATTATTGGGAACGATTTTACACTCACAGTGATTCAATGTTGATCAGTATGGCAATGGTCTATGACTATGATGGGATAAGCGCGGGAGCGACCGATATAGGAGTTGTGGCTGCCCAGCTATTGGACACCCCACTGGCAACTGAAGCTATTGATCTAGACGGAGATGGCTATAATGATAATTGTCCCGGTG
>CAZNQF010000145.1:4079-5067 GCA_964575125.1 uncultured bacterium | reverse complement strand
AATGTTGAGAAATCAATGGTGTCGATCCCACCAGTTTCAAAAATAGTAAAAAGAACGGGTCCGGTAATGTGGTAAGTGTCATCACCTGAATTGATATTGGGAATATCGTAGGATTCCGTTTGTCTATTGTAGGAATAAAGATATCGAGCAGCCAAGATATCAATCCACATAGGCGTATAGGGATAAATGGGATCCCCATTGTTGGTCTCCATTAAAGGAAAACCATGAGTGTGGAACCCATCTCCGCAGCCAATTAGTCCACAACCTAATGCCTGAGCAGTATGGGAATACCGAGAATGATCAGAGTCATCAAAGTAATCATTGTATGACATGACTGTCCAAGATGTGGAGTCATATTGCAAAGGCATTACTGGAGAATTCCATCCTGAAGGATTGGATTGAAAACTACTGTGCGGGTGTTTTAGCCCAAGTGAATGTCCTATTTCATGAAGAATGGTTTCAAAACCATAGGTCCCATCAGCCCAATAGCCTTCTGTATTACCTGAGTAGTTTGAGAGCCAGATGTCTGAATCTCCGGAATCTTGAAAATAGGCATTTAAGTTGTATAAATCCACAAAAGATATGCCTGCCCAATCAACTGATGCATTGGTCAATCCCACTCTAATGTCTCCACACTGTGTAGCGGTTTCAGTGACCTTTAAAAAAGTGATGCCTGTAAATTGACCCCAAAGCGCAAAAGCTTTGTCCACAGCTATCTCAAAACTAGCTGAGGGCATTGCAATATCTAAATGGGGATTATCGTCCCAGTAACCTCCTCGATAATCTGAAGCAAAGACAGAGGCGGGAGTTACAACGCTGTAGGTCAAGGTCAATGGGGTTGAAGAGTCGTTGTCTGGATCCAGAGAGCACCCAAAAAGTAAGGCACTTACTAGGCTATCCGGGTTACTGGGGTTATCTACATTGTATTGGGTTAGGATATCTGCTACGTAGGGAGTGGCATAATTGAGATCATTAACTTGAATGGTAA
>CAZNQF010000145.1:0-4069 GCA_964575125.1 uncultured bacterium | reverse complement strand
ATGGGGTTGAGGAGGCGCTATCTGGATCCAGAGAGCACCCAAAAAGCAAGGCACCTACTAAGCTATCTGCGTTGGGTTCATCTACATTATATTGAGTTTGAATATCTGCTACGTAGGGAGTGGCATAATTGAGATCATTAACTTGAATGGTAAAGTTTTTTTCTACGGTTAATCCTCCTTGATCAGTAACTTTTAAAGTGATATTAAAAGTGTCTTTCATTTCATAATCTGCATAGACGTCATCTTTAAGTTTTAGATTTCCCTCACTGGTTATCTCAAAGAAATCTTTATCAGCGCCGCTTAAGGTATAAGTAAAGATATCGTTTGAGTTCAGGTCATCTACAATAAGGCTGCCGACTTCTATACCGTAATGACTTTCATCAATTGCGTAGGCTGAAAGAGAAAGGTCAGTCGGAGCAACATTTACACTTATGCTGACGGATTGGGAAGAAGTCAGTCCGGCTGCATCAGTCACTTCAATTGTTAATAAATAGTCTGATTGGGTTGTAAAGTTAGCGGTTTCGCTGTCTTTTAACTTGAGTTCTCCAGTCTCGCTTAAATCAAAATACTGAGCATCTTTACCGCTAAGAACATAGGTGTAAGTATCGTTTTGATCGAAAGCATTTTCTTTAATATTGATTGACCCGACAACGGCGCCTGGTACATTCTCATCCAACCAATGCTCTGAAAGTATGAATTCAGGGACATCATTGACGTCAACGATCTTTATAGTGAAATATTTTTTAAAGTAAAGACCTCCGGTTGTGTAGCCAGAGATGTTAATAAGTAGGTCGTTTGAGCTCTCAAATGTCAAAGCCATATCGTCTTTTAGTTTTAATTCGCCTGAACTTGTAACCTCAAAGAAATTAGCGGAGTCCCCGTCAATGGTAATGCTGTTGTAATTGATAGTTTCCCCGGACTGCAGATTTAATCCCGATAAATTTCCTATAACTGCTCCTGCTTGTTTTTCTAGAACCGAGTCTTTATCAAGATGTATAGTAGGATCGGGTTGGTTTTCATCGTTACGATCATCGCCCCACCAAGGAATAATGGTTTGATCCTGATATAAATTTCCTGAGCTAAATGCTAACTCGTCTACTCCATCGCCGTCAAAATCGCCCAACGAGAAGATGTGATGCCCTAAGTAGTCTCCTTTTATTAGTACCGTGTTGAGGTCAGCATCATTAAATTCTCCTAACCAAGTGCTTTGTCCGTAATACAACTGACTTTGACCCCATTCCTGTCCGCTGTAATTTGAGTCCCATCCCTTGTATGGAGTGCTGATTAAAAAATCATCGTAACCATCACCGTTAACATCACCAACACCATCAAAGTTAAATGAATCACCTATTAGAGTGCCTGATATATAATCCCCATCCAAGCTGGAAATCACGGATAAATCTATTAAATAGACGTCATTGAAACCATCTTCATCCGCATCATAATTTGCCATCCAGATACTCTTGCCCCAAAGAATAAAAAATCTACCATCCGTATCTTTCATTCCAAGATCGTCGAACCCATCGCCATTCACATCGCCTAAATTTTTTAGAGAACCTTCTCCTTCTCCTAATTCAGATCCTTCTGCTATACCATGGACCAAGACAGCAACATCAGGATCTGCAGGTCCTCTACCTAAATAAACAAATACAAAACCCTCACTGCCAACAAATCCGTATTCATTCATTGATACTGCAATGTCATCAATACCATCGCCATTAAAATCGCCAGATGCCACGGCTTCTCCAAACTCTGAATCTTCAAATTCTGAAAACAAACTGAAGTACTCAATCGATGACCCATAACTTGCTGAAGAGTATGATTGAGCGCTGGCAGAGTAGGTGTTTATATATAAACTTGCTTGACCGTATATGACATATAGAGCGCCCCAATCTAGATCGTACAAATCACTTTCGTCAGCATAAGGTGCGCCGATAATGATATCGTCGTACCCATCTCTATTAATATCTCCAATAGCAATATCATTACCGAAATTGGCATCGCGTGAGCCAGTAGGAGATAAAAAAGTGGTCCATGTTTGATTGTATTGTTGAGCAATTAATTGATCCAAAGAAGCGCCATGGACTATTTCCACCATGCCATCTGTATTGTCTAAGCTACCGTTGTAATCCTGATCTACATTATCAAGGAATAGATTACCAAATCCGAAAATGATATCAGCATAGCCATCGCCGTTGATATCTCCAAGTTCAATATCAGTAGGAGTATATTCAAAAGTATCTGACCATGCGGTTAATACAACTGCATAGTCTTGGAAATCTTCATCGAGACGGTTGCCTCCAGGCACTAACCACAACCATAAATACCCGTTGTCTGCTTTCCATAAATACACAGCATCAGGGTAGCCATCACCTGTGATATCTTGGCCACCGGTCACGGCAACAAAACTGCCAGAATAAGGCGGGTTAAAACCATTATTACCGAAATTGTAGATTTCAGAATACTCAGTGGTATGGCCAATTTCAAGACTGCCATCATTTGAAGTATCGCCAATTTCAAGAACCACATACACAGGATAGTTAGAAGGCAATCCGCCCTGTTGATAACTGAGCAGCTGTTCTCCGCTGTCGTCTTCCACAGAAAAAATTAAAGGTCTAACCGAATCTGTAACCGGATCATCGGTGCCATAATGACCGTAAGACAAGGCTCCGGTACCAGCGTGGTAATACCCTGTATCGGTTTCAAAATCGATGGGCGTGCCTTCCTTGAGGTAAACCGCTCCAGTGGTGGGGTCAAAACGAAAGGAATCGGAAACATCAAATCCTGAGACTGATTTAACTATTAAATTGTAGGTTCCTGATTGATCGGCATCAACTAGGTCAATCGTAAAAAGATATATTTCTTCATTAACCTCTTTCTCGGGTACTGCGATAACAACAGTATTCAAGCTTGATGTGGACCAAGTACCCTCGCTATCTTTTAACCAAAGTGATCGAGAATCTACGGTGGCATTTTTACCCCAATAAAGAATGTAGGCAGCTTCAATCGCCTCGGCCACATCATTCACACTGAGTTCTATGCTACTTGATAAAGATTCTCCAGCATTATTCTTTGCCGTAACGACAATTACGTAGTTATCATCCCGTTCATAATCTGCTTCGAGCCCATCTTTCAATTTGAGCATCCCTGTAGAAGTGATCTCAAAGTAACGCGCGTCTTCTCCAGAAAGACCGTAGGTATAGCCTGAGCTACCAGCATCTAAGCCAACCACCGTGATGTTACCCACATTGATGCCAGCAGTATTCTCATTGAAGCTGTAGGCATTTAGTTGGATATCGCCTACTCTGATCGTAAGGGTTTCAGTGTATTCTGCTCCTTGGCTGTCAGTGACCACAATCTGGAGATCCACAGTGGCCTCATTGTTGTAATCGATGCTTTGGCCAGCTTTAAGTTTGAGCAGTCCGTTTATAATTTCAAAACGATCGTCATTGACTGCATAAGTAAAACTCTCTCCATTGTCTTCATCATTGGTGGTTAGGGTACCCACCGTGTCCTCAACCAGACCACTTATGAGACTGTTACTTGATATTTGAATAGCAGTGGGAGGGTCGTTGAGATCAGCAATGTTAATGGAGAAGGTTTGGTTGGTTGTAAGTCCCCCAGAATCAGTGGCGGTTACAGTAACGCTCAGAGTTGCATTATCTTCGAAGTTAGCACTGGTGTTGCTTTTTAGTTTGAGCTGGCCATTGACCACTTCAAAGTAAAAACTGTGAGCCCCAGATAAGGCATAGGTGACAGTATCGCCAGCATCTTCATCGCTTAAGTTGAGGTCACCAATAATGGCACCGTCAATATTCTCATCAATGGCATTAGCAGACAGAGTGATATTAGATGGCGCATCATTTACATCATTGATGCCGATGGTAAAGCTTAGGGTAAAGGTCGAGCCGGAGCCATCCGTGCTCGTTACAGTCACGGCATAGGAACTTTTATTCTCGTAGTAGGGGGACACACTGCTTTTCATTTTGAGTTGGCTGTTGACGACTTCGTATATCTCAGCATCAGCTCCGGATAAGGCATAAGTGTGACTATCACCATGGATGTTGTC
>CAZNQF010000144.1:488-5121 GCA_964575125.1 uncultured bacterium | reverse complement strand
AGATAATTATACGATTACATTTAGTTCAGAGTTGAATTGGAATGGTACAGAGGTTTTGACATTTACGGTTAACGATAATCAGGATAGAGCTATTGCCTCGGATGATGTAGAGCTAACAGTTACACCTGTGAATGATTCTCCGGTTATGGTTGAGATAGATTCTCAGGAAACAAATGAGGATGAATCGCTAACACTTACCTTATCAGCAATTGACCCTGATGAGAATGACGAAATTACATTTAGTGCGGAGAGTGATAGTATAGCTGTAGTTGTATCCGTTACGGGTAATCAACTAACTATGACCCCGATCGCTAATTTTAATGGTATTGTTAATATAACAGTTACAGGAACGGACAATGGAAATCTGAGTAATGAAACTGGTTTTGAATTAGAGGTTTTACCTGTGAACGATGCACCCACGATCACTCTTCCTGTGAGTTTTACATTTGCAGAGGATGAGAGTTTGGTGTCTAATTTTTCACAATACATCGATGATATAGATGGAGATTCATTGGCCTTGACAGTTTCCGGTAATGAGAATGTTATTGTACTTATAGATAATTATACGATTACATTTAGCTCAGAGTTGAATTGGAACGGTACAGAGGTTTTGACATTTATGGTTAACGATTCTGAAAGTCGGGAGATAGCATTTGATGATGTACTTATTAATGTTACACCGGTGAATGATTCTCCGGTTATGGTTGAGATAGATCCTCAGGAAACGAATGAGGATGAACCTTTCTCAATTACTTTATCCGCATCAGATGTAGATAATTCAGAATTAATTTTTAATGTAGAAAGTACAAATGAATCGATAAATATTTCATTGACGGATGACGAATTAATAATCACTCCGGAAATAAATTATAATGGTATGGCAATTATTACGGTAACTGTAAGTGATGGATTTTTAACAGATACCACTGAATTTACACTAACAATCGTGCCGGTAAACGATCCTCCTGTTTTAGGTGAGATTGGACCTCAGTCCACTAATGAGGATGCACCATTACAGCTTATTATTTCTGTGGTTGATATTGATGAGGATTCACTCATTATTCAGGCAACACCATTTGGACCTAATGTGTCAGCAGTAGTTGTCGGTGATACTATTATATTGACACCAGATGAAAATTGGTATGGTGAGTTGAGTGTGATGGTAACTGTAAGTGATGGACTGGTAGGTGATTCAGAAATATGGACCTTAACGGTTCTGCCAGTAAATGATGCACCTTTGATTGCAGAAATTGATGATCAGTTCATGCAGGAAGATGATACTATAGCTGTCCCTGTTTTTGCTACTGATGTAGAGGGTGATGACTTTGATTTAAGTGCCTCAAGTAGTGTCGAAGAAGTTGAAGTGTCAATCCTAGATGGAATGTTAAATATATTACCTGCATTGAATTATTTTGGAATTGTTGAAATTACCGTTTTTGCCTCCGATGGTATATCTATAGGAGAAGAATCATTTACCTTAACAATAAATTCTGAAAATGATTTGCCGATTGTGCAGAATGTTGCTGTTGAACCTGCTATTCCTGCGGACAGCAGTTTTCTTGTTTTATCATATGACTATTTTGATGTTGAACAACCTGTTGAATCTGGTACTTTAATTTCCTGGTTCAAGTATTTTGAGGGTGAACCTATAATTGAGTTAACTGATCTTTCTGGTTTGATAATTATTGATTCTTCCTTAACCATAGAGGATGAGTTTTGGTATGCTGAAGTTACTCCATATGATGGTGAAAATTTTGGTGTAACTGTACAGTCAAATGTTGTAGAGATAGGTGGAGGTAACGATCCTCCAGAGTGGGTTGAAAATTTCCCTGATCAACAATTAAATGAGGATAGTGGTATAAATATCATCAGCATGGATGGACTTGTTTCAGATCCTCAACAATCACTTTCACAGTTAACATTTACTGTAGAAAACAATTCAGACCCTGACCATTTAGATGCTATTTTCCAAGAAAGTGATTTGGTTTTAACTACGTTGGTTGAACATTATTTTTCACCCAGTGCAATTTTACTTACGTTGATTGCACATGATGGTGAGGATGATGGATATGACACAACGATTGTGAATGTGTTTATCAATTCTGTAAATGATAATCCATACTTTACAAGTGAAGCGGATTCAACTATACTTGAAGATGATACATATAGTTATACAATTATTTCAGTTGATTCTGATGAAGATGAAATTTTAACACTTACTGCGCCTTTAAAACCAGAGTGGTTGACTTTTTCTGATAATGCAGATGGCACAGGAGTTTTAAGTGGTACACCTGTTAATTCTGATGTAGGAGACCATGGTGTTGTTCTAAGGGTGACAGACAGTTCTGGTGCATATGGGATACAGAGTTTTGTTATAACAGTTATCAATACAAATGATGCACCCACAGTCATTAGTACTGCAGTTACATCGGCAACTGAGGATTCTGAGTACAGCTATACCGTTGGTGCTGAGGATGATGATGTTGGAGATATTTTATCGCTGACTGGAGTTACCATTCCAAGTTGGTTGAGTTTTGTGGATAACGGAAGTGGTATTGGAGAATTAAGTGGTACACCATTAAATGAACATGTTGGTTCTCATGAAATTGAGTTACAGGTAACAGATATAGATGGAGCAATAGGTAATCAGACCTTCACGATAACGGTTGTCAATACAAATGATGCACCTACATTTGTAAGTACTGCAATTACATCAGCCACGGAGGATTCTGAGTACATTTATGATTTATCAACAGATGATATAGATATTGGAGATCAAGTGACTATAACTCCATCAACACTACCTGCCTGGTTAGATTTAATTGATAATTCAGATGGTACAGGAGTTTTAAGTGGTACACCTTTTAATTCTGATGTAGGAGACCATGGGGTTGTTCTAAGGGTGACAGATGCTTCAGGTGCATTTGCGGTACAGAGTTTTGTTATAACAGTTATCAATACAAATGATGCTCCAACAATCGAATTGCCTGAGGAACTATCCTTCAATGAGGATAGTTTTCTTACAGAAAATTTTTCAAATTATATCCAAGATATTGATGGAGATTTATTACAATTATCAGTATCTGGTAATCAGGAGATCAATGTCAATATAGATGGTTACACAGTTACATTTACTGCATCGGTAAATTGGAATGGTACAGAAACAATATATTTTCAAGTTGAGGATGATTCTTCTGAAACTGCCTTAGACAGTGTTTATGTAAATGTTACTCCTGTAAATGATATACCTACTATTGAACTACCAGATAGCTTAACTTTTTCTGAAGATGAAATTTTACAAATCAACTTAGATGAGTACATTAATGATATAGATGAGGATGTATTGACATTGACATATTCAGGTAATGAAAATATAACAGTATCGATTGATGAATTTGATGTGACATTTGGTACGGTATTGGATTCTAATGGTACTGAAATTATTATCTTTACAGTCAGTGATAACCAGGGTAGAGCAATTGCTTCTGATAGTATTGTTATCACAGCTACTCCGGTTGAAGATCCACCAGTTGCATATGAGCAAAATATTGAAACGGATGAAGATACAGAATTAGAAATTATTTTAGCGGGAGCTGATCCTGATGTAGAAGATATAATTTATTTCACGCTATTAACTGAACCTAATGATGGGAGTTTAGTGGGTAGTCTACCTAATCTTACCTATCTTCCAAATGAGAATTGGTATGGAACTGATTCGTTGACATTTTCTGTTTCGGACGGCATTTCCTCGGATACCGCTTTAGTTGAAATTACTGTTAACTCCATAAATGATACCCCTGTATTAAATTTTATTGGAGCTCAGGAAACAAATGAGGACACCTCCTTAACAATTCTTCTTTCTGCAGTTGATATTGAAAATAACGACATTGTATTTTCTGCAATAAGTGGTTCTCCATCCAATGTGAGTCTAAATGTTTCAGGTGATACATTAACAATGATACCAGCTGAAGAATATTATGGAACTGTAAATATTACAGTTACAGCTACTGATAATGGAGAACCAAACTTGTCTTCATCTGAAACTTTTGTATTTACAGTTAATCTAATTTTAGATGTTCCTGTTATTATGAATCAGGTTCCGTTAATCATTTTTGAAGATACTCCACTAGAGATTACTCTCAGTCATTTAATAGTTACTGACCCTGATAATGTATATCCTTCAGATTTTACTTTAACTGTTTTAGAAGGGGAAAATTATACTTTGGATGGGAATACCATCATGCCTCTTCCCGATTTTAGTGGTAACTTAATTGTGTCAATTGAAATTAATGATGGTGACAATGATGTGCCGTTTGATTTGCAAATTTCAGTAACACCAATAAATGATACTCCGATATTATCACCTATTTCAGATGCTACTATCAATGAAGACGCAACATATCAATTGGATTTAGGTGCTTTTGCTTTTGATCCTGACGGTGATCCCCTTTCATTCGTTTCTGAGACAGGGAATGAATTTGTTTCCATTTCTATAGTAAATGGGGCATTAATAGTAACTCCTGAAGAAAATTATTTCAATACCACCGGCATAGATATATATGTTACTGTTAGAGACATACTTTTGGAGGAAGATTCTGAATCATTTACTCTTTTTATAGAACCAATAAATGAT
>CAZNQF010000144.1:0-478 GCA_964575125.1 uncultured bacterium | reverse complement strand
ACAGCGAAGAATATTTAGAACTTTTAAATATAGACGGTATTGGCAGTTCCGTTAACGCAGACTTAATCTCATTTATGAATGAACAGCACAATATGCAAGTAATTTATGATATACCGCAATTAATTAATGTAAGAGACTTTATTCAACCAATAAATGACTCACCTTCTCTAGAAATTTTAACTGACCAAGCTACTAATGAAGAGGCAGCATTGACAGTTACAGTCTCATCTTTTGATATAGATACTGGTACAGGTGAGGGGGATGAGAACATTCCTACATATAGTGCAGATAGATAAGAACCTGATAATGTAATTGTGACTATCATAGCTGAACAAATAACTATGGAACCAGTTTTGAACTTTCATGGACAGATATCGGTTTCATATTCAGTTTCAGATGATGGTGGATTAACAGACTCTCTAAGCTTTATTTTAACTGTCTATCCAATAAATGATGCCCCAATTTTTGAAAGTGTTCC
>CAZNQF010000143.1:2424-5143 GCA_964575125.1 uncultured bacterium | reverse complement strand
CAGGTATAGCAAGATAGTCTTCTTCCTCAAATGTATATTCTACATTATCTCTAGTTTGATTTTCCCTTTCTTGAGAAGTACGTGATTCTGTCCGTGCCATGATTATTATCCTCCACGCTTATTGGTTACTACATTGGTATACTCGCCTTCTGCTTAATCAACTTTAAGCTTCTCTGCTGCATACACTTCAAGTGGTATCTGCCATTTATTAGCCAAACGAATGTCTTCCTGGCTTAATTTAACCTTACGGTTACTGGCAGTACTGGGTGAGCGTGACGTACCAGCGACCACTTGAGCAGGTGACGTTTCCTGCTGACGGGGTTGTGAATTAGTCGGTTGAGAAACTTCTCCAAATTTATTAGGAAAAGTATCTCTAAGCCGCATATTCACTTCTTCATAAAAATCATCATCAGAAGGATCATATCCCTCTGCTTTTAATTGTTTATCAATCTCTAAAGCTCCATAGGTCATAATCTGATCCTGACCAAACCAGTCATTTTCAGATGCCCATCTCATTGCTTTAGGATCAGGTTTAAATTCATCTTGTTGTTGTTGAACTGTTTGTTGTTTTTCCTGTGTTTCTTCATAGGTTGTTAAAGCACTCTTAGCTTCTCCAATCCGTTGCTTTTCAAATTGAGCTTGATTTAATATCTCTTGAGATTTAAGTAATTGTTCTTTATCTCCACTATCAAAGGCATTTAGATATGCAGCCCTAGCTAATTCAATCTTATCATTTACTTGAGCTTCACTAAGTTCAATATTATGTTTGACATTTGAAGTGACTTCAGTATTTTTAGCTATTAGTTTAGAATTAAGTTCTTCATTATTCCGTATTAATTTTTCAATTTCCTCATCACGTTCCTTACGTTGACGGATCAATTTCCTAATTCTTTTTTCTGCCCCCTTAGTTTCAATCCCATCTAATTCAGGATCTTCATTTTTAACTTTAGGTTCTTCTACAATGGGTTCTGGTTGGGCAGCAGCTTCAGCAGCTACTTCTTTTACATCTTCATCAGAAACTTCTACTTTAATCCCTGCTTCTTCTGGAACAGTAATTTGATTCCAGCTACCATCTTCACTTTCTTCTATTTCAATTTCTTGTTCTTCTGCCATTATAATCTCCGTTGTTGACGACTCAAACGTATTTACGTCTTATTATCCATATTATACACTATTCTTACCCTGGTAGGCAAGTTTTTTTAATGAGTTAGATTAAAGGTAGGATCTAAGTGTTTAGGTGTACTTACCGTCATTAAAATCTGATCATCAAATAATAGTATAAAACGCTGTCCCTGATAAAATAACTTTGTACCAGAGTGCTTACCATAACAAACAAAATCTCCTTCTTTACACCAAGCTCCTTTAGGAAATTTATTTGTATCCTGATATGCTAAGTCACCTACGATTACAACTTTAGCAACCGTAGTTAAATAAGCAATATCATCTTGTAAAGAATCAGGAATAAAAATTCCACTCTTAGTTTTATTCTTCACTGAGAATGGACGTACTAAAATATGATAGCCAGGAATTACTGGTAATTCTTCTAGTTCCTTTGCCTCATCAATAGAATCAATCCATTCGTCATTCTTTATAGCATTAGCTAATAGGGGTTGTCTCATTTATTAATCCTCTTCGTCATCTGCATATTGTCTACGTTTTAGTATATCAGTTAATTGTTGGCGTGACCATTCTATACTACTAATAGAACCTACGAGTTGTCTATAATGAGCATAGTCTTCTATACTTCCAGATGCTAGAGAATTTTTTAGTGTCTCTATTTCTTTATTATATGAGGTAATTACTTCATCCCAAATGTCCATAACCTAGATCCACAAATAATTTGTATATGATCTAGGTAATAGATTAAGTAAGCATTTAAAATAAACTCTCATCCCATTGCTGCCCAAATAGCAACAATAAGAGCTATACATGCAATCCACATAGACTTACATGAAAGTCCACATTTACAATGCATTTTAGATAACCATTCTTTCATTATGATCTCCTATGATAAACTTGGACCTTTTGTTTCACGAGTACCTTTGATTGGATTTGGAATATCGTAGGTATCAGATGGAAATTCTTCTGTAATACCTTTCTTTGCTCTGACACTCCAATCCGATGAAGTAACATCATCCCAATCGCCAACAGAGCGACTTGTATCGTTATTACCCCATACACCTTGATTTGTTGATTTACTCATAATTTACTCCTCTCCTCCTAATCTTTCATCTCTGTGGGTTTGAATATTTTCTAGTTCTATATCACGAGAAGTTTTACCTTCTTCTTTTGCAAAGTCAGCTTCTATCTCAGCTAATTTAAGATCACGCTTAGTATCATCTTCCATTTCCTGTTCAGCCATCTTAGCCATTAAACCTACCGCTTGCATACTTTCTTTAGCAACACGATCCTTCTCTTTCTCTTCAGCCTTCATAATGGCAGATGCACCATCCTTATACGCCTGAACTTTAAGTTGGTCTTCCTTGAGATTAAGTTCTCTATTCTTGAGAGCCATTTCTGCACTATCCTTCATAGTATCAGCACTTAACTTTTCTTTCTCTAACATAAGCTGACCCTGTTGAAGTTGAATAGTCTGTTGTTCAATAGACTGACCCATTCCCTGTGCAGCCATCTGATTAGCTTGCATTACTTGCTGTGCTGCTTGAGCCATAGCCTGTTCTATAATAGCAGGATCTTGTGATCCCTGTGCTAACTGTTG
>CAZNQF010000143.1:0-2324 GCA_964575125.1 uncultured bacterium | reverse complement strand
TTGAACATACCAGGAGGCGAGTTCTGGGCAAGTTGAAGTGCCATCTGCGCCATCATCATCCTGTGTGCATTTGAAGGAATGTTGGGATCACTCACAGGTAAAACATCTACACGACCATCAAAGTCTTTCCTAAATATTTGCTGATTAGCATTAGGAATCTCATATGGATATTTAGAGGGAAGGTACTCATAATCAATTGAGGCCAACAATCTAAATTCATCTTTTTGAGATTTATGAAGTCTCTTATGGACTGCACTAAAGAACTTACTTGATGCTTCAAGTAGAGCCATTGTAGTACCAACAGGACCATAAGATGCATTATCAGAAATTACTTGTTCTGAACTATCAGCAAACTTTTGTCCTGCCGCTGCTACAAATGTGAGCATCTGGTAGAGAGTTGAGGAAGGCTCCTTATATGGCAAGGGAACAATAGCCTTTGAGAGATCAATACCAGTTGACTCAACTTCCTTAAATTCACCAGGAGCGATAGGATCATTGTCACCAACCACCCTTACACCCTTTGCTTTAAAACCTCCTGGTAAGTTCGCAAATTGACCTGCATCTACTAAGGCTCTCATAGCTGCCGTAGCAGTCATAGTGAGATTACCCAAGAAGTGCATTAGGCCAAACCCGTAGAAACCGAACCCTGGAACGAATCTGTAATGTGTAAAATGTAATTTCTTTTCTCTATTCGGATCGTCTTGGTTGTAGTTTCTACGAATACTTAGTACCTTTTTGGATCTTTCTTCTACTGTAACAATATACGGTAATGCTACACCATCAGGATCATTGAATGGTTCAGGAAGATCAAGGTAACAATGTTGTTCCAGTAATACATATTGTGGATCATTATCACTGGATGGAGAGAAGCCAAGAATAGTATTCATCTTCTCTTCCATTGGACCCTGTTCTGGAGTTCCAGCTTCAGGTAAATCCATATCCTTATAGATACCCATAGACATATCTCGCCTCATATCATTAGGACTTCTATAAATAACATGGGTATAACGATCTGCCCTACGAAGATCACTGGCATAGTAGGACACATAGAACTGATCTATAGGTACAAACTCTGATACTGGACGTTTAAGATTAGCGTCATAGTAAATCTTTTTAAAGGCAGAACCAATTAAGGGTAGATGAAACAGCATACGTTCAAACTCGTCAAAGTATTCTGTCATCTGTTCTGTTAGTTGATAATTCATAAAGTCCTTAACACGATTAGCTTGCGCTTCCTTATCAGGAGTTTGCTTACCTATAATCTGTGTCTTGACAGGACCAGCAGCAGGAAATAGTTCTTGTGAAGCCTTTGACTGAAACTTTACAGCAGACTCAATTAGTAGTGGATGTACAGCCGTACACGCACCCTCAAATGGTTCCGTAGCATCTTGAAGTTTTAGACCAAGAAGATCAAAACCTCGTTCAAACATATCCTCCCACTCACCACGAGATTCCTTGTCACTCTGATAATTATCATAGACTTGAGTAGCAATATCTTCTAAATCTGCGTCATCTATATCTCCACAGATATCATCGTACCATTCACCCAGACCTATAGCATCTTCTTCTACTACAGTCTCTTCCGATCCAAAATCTACGATAACCCCACCATCGTCATCCACTTCAATAGATGTAGTACTCTCTTCCTCTACACCAATATCCATTGGAACCACATTGGATTTCATTAGATCATAGGGGTTCTTTTCAACAGCCATTAATATATTCCTCTCGCTTCAGGGTAGGGGTTACGTGCTACCATACCACCTCTTTTATATTCACCCTCTTTAGGTGCTCTTATATTAGGTCTTTTTGCTAGGACTAAAGGACCAACTTGAATTACTTCTTCTGCATCATCAATCACAGAAAATGCAGGATAATTTCCAAACTCTGTTCTAGTATAAAATGTTCCATGTCTACGAGGATCATAGCCTACCTGAACCCATTCACCAGATTCCATATATTCTGGAACTTTTTTAATAAGTTCTTCAGGATTATGATTAACCCATCCTCCTTTAATAACCGCATGGGGAAATTTTCCTTTTTGTCCTGTACCTACTCTTGACATCTCAGTAATACCATGATCAAATTGGACAGGTGTATCCCCTACTTTTTTAAAGTACCCAGTTTTGCTATATATATTATTATCTTTATCACCAATACCTTTAAGAGTTATAACCCATTAATCAAAATCTGTATATGCAGGAATATCAAGTCTTCCTGTAGTTATCTCTCCATCTTTAATAAAATCATTAACATATAAAATCTTTCCCCTAGATTCGTCAAATGTTCCTTCTTCATTACCTTTTGTAAATAATTTTCCTCTT
>CAZNQF010000142.1:2770-5182 GCA_964575125.1 uncultured bacterium | reverse complement strand
TGTATCATTTACAGGATATGAAAATAATGAGATGCAGATATCAGTAAACGAAGGCTGGAATATGATTGGTTCTTTATCTACAGAAATTAATTTTAATGAGGGATTAATTGATCCCAATGAAATCATTTTTACATCTACGCTATATCAATTTGCAGATGGAAGTTATAATAATGTGAGTGAAATCTATCCTGGATTTGGATTTTGGATTCGAAGTCAATCATCGGGGGATGTTACTCTAACAACCAATCCAACAAGCAGTAGAAGATTGACCCCCAATCTTTCAGATGATTTAGTTGGAGCTAGTACCATTACTATCAATGGTAAAACATTATACTTTGGCATGAATATTCCTAAAGATAAAGAGATATGGTACTCTCTGCCTCCAAAATTTTCAGGTATCCACAATGATGTCCGTTTTGTATATAATCAAAGTTATGCCTCTGAGATAGGAGGCGAAATATCAATTTTAAATCATAGTGATGTTAATGACATAGCATACAGCATTAGTGAGAATGAAGTTTGGGAATTGTTGACCTTAGAAAATGGAAAATCATTTTCCTTAGTGGGTGCAGGTGAGATTGAACTCAATGATAATATATCTAATATATATTTAAATAAATTGAGTGTATTTGCAGATAAAATTTCTGTTAGCTCTGCCTATCCTAATCCATTTAATAATCAAACAAACATATTGATTGATCTCCCTAAAGAATCGTATTTGGCAATTAAAATTTATAATTTAAAAGGTGAGCTAGTTAGAGCTTTACTTGACGATAAAAAGTCGGCAGGAAATTATTCTATTAATTGGGATGGTAAGGGTGACCACTCAAGCTATGTTTCAAGTGGTACATATTTACTGCAGACTAGAGCTGAAAATTATAATAAAATTTCAAAAATTATCTTATTAAAATAATAGTAACAGAGGAAATAATGACATTTATTAGAAAAGGATATTTAGTATCCACGCTAGTACTGGGGATTATTTATGGAAATCCAATAACCCCTCACTTAATTCAAAAAATGAATCAAGTTTCAGACAGTGAGTTAATACGTATATATATATCATTACATGAAAATTATAATTTCAATATGTTAAAAAATGAATTGAATAATTTGAATAAAAATGAAACAAGAGAATTGGTAAGATCTGAGCTCAAGTCATTTTATCAGGCATCTCAGAATGATATACTGTCTAAAATTGATATTTTTAAAGAACAAAACTCCATTGAAAATGTTAAGCCCTTGTGGATTGCGAATGTAATCATTTGCGAAGCCAAGCGAAATGCCATATATGAATTAGCTGAACGGAATGATGTTAGGAGAATTGATTTTGATGAATATCAAATAGTTATTCCAGAGCAGTCCAATGATAATGAAGAATCTGGACAATCGGATTCTAGAGAGATAACCTGGAACGTTACACTAGTTAATGCTGATGATGTTTGGGATGAGGGATATACAGGTCAAGGAATAATCGTATCTGTTATAGATACAGGTGTTAACTATAATCATCAAGATTTAAATGACCATATGTGGGGAGGAGGAATATTTTATCCGCTTCATGGATATGATTTTCATAGTGATGATAATAATCCTATGGATGATATGGGCCACGGTACCCACTGCGCTGGAACAGTCGCTGGTGACGGTACTGCCGGCTCTCAAACGGGTATCGCGCCTGATGCTCAGATAATGGCCCTAAAAGTTCTAGATGCAAGTGGCGGAGGATATGAATCGTCTTGCTGGGAAGCGATTGAATTTTCAGTAGAAAATGGTGCTGATAGCATGAGCCTATCACTTGGATGGTTGCATGCGTGGAACCCCGATCGTGATGCCTGGAGAAATTCTATGAATGCAGCCTTGTTTTCAGGATTGATAGCTTCAGTTGCTGCTGGAAACGAGGGAAATGATTATGGCGCACCAGATAATGTTCGTACTCCAGGTGACGTTCCACCCCCATGGCTTCATCCAGACCAAACTGTTACAGGAGGTCTGTCTGCGGTTGTTAGTGTAGGTGCTACGAATAGTAATGATAACATTGCCAATTTCTCAGCAAGAGGGCCAGTTAGTTGGGAAAATATATCTCCATTTAATGATTATCCTCACAACCCAGAAATGGGTCTAATAAGACCAGACATCTCGGCACCTGGAGAAAATATAAAATCTTTGGCTCATTATAGTGATACAGGGTATGAATCTGGTTGGAGCGGTACCTCTATGGCTACTCCCTGTGTTGCGGGGGTGATGGCACTGATGAAATCAAAGGACCCCAATCTATCACCAGCACAGATAAGTGAAATTTTAGAATCGACTGCACTACATTTAGGCTCTACAGGAAAAAATAATACATATGGCTCTGGAAGAGTTGAGGCTTTTGCAGCTGTCGAGGAAGTTTTTGGTGAGCCGATCGCT
>CAZNQF010000142.1:0-2760 GCA_964575125.1 uncultured bacterium | reverse complement strand
CCCGCTGAAGCTCCTATTCCTGCAGATATGCAGAATAGTGTTTCACTAGACTCTCAGTTAAGATGGTCGAATGGCGGCGGAGCAACATCTTACCTTGTATTTATGGGTACTGATAATCCTCCAACAAATATAGTATATGGCGAGTGGGTAGACTCTCCAATCTATACATCATTTCAATTAGATTATGAGACCGAATATTTTTGGCAGATAACCTCTATTAATCAATATGGTGAAACTGTAGGAAATATATGGTCTTTTAGCACCACATCTCCTCCGGATGAGACATTTGAATCTGGTGATTTTTCAATGTTTCCCTGGGAGTCTTATGGCTATATGATTGATTGGCCAAATGTGGATCCGATAGAGGAATATTCTATTATTGGGCAGCTCGAAAATATTAACTGGTCAATAACAAATGATGATAGTTATAACGGTATGTACTCAGCGAAATCATCACCGATTGATCATAATCAAGCATCTATTATGTCTGTTAATGTAACAACGCTAATGGATGATTATATTGGCTTTAATTATCGCGTTGCTTCAGAGTACAGCCCCTCAGGTAATTATTTTTATGATGGCTTAATGTTTTTTATAGATGATCAATTAATGGGGTATTTTCAGCCAGTAGGAGCAGGGGAAACACCGTGGACATTTATAAGTTATCCAGTTCCTCAGGGCAATCATACATTTACATGGGCATATGTAAAGGATTCTAGTGATGGCTCGACGGCGATGGAAGAAGATTGTGCTTGGCTTGATGACATTTATTTCCCATCTATAGATAATACAATAGGGAATATTACTGTTGATCTGATGAGTGACTGGAACATAGTTGGATTACCCATTTTGGCCGATGATCTTTCATATTTATCAGTTTATCCAGAAGCTATTGAGAATACATTTTATTATTTTAGTCCAACGGGCTATGTTCCAGCTTCAGAGTTAACTCCTGGCTTTGGATATTGGTTGAGATTTACGGAAGAGCAGTCAGTCTCAGTTCAGGGACAGTGGATAAACAATCTTGATATTTCTATGAATGCTGACTGGAATCTAATATCTGGTATATCACACACTGTTAATGTTGCAAGTATCGATGACCCGTCAAATTTGATAATACCTAATACCCTCTACGCGTTTGGTTCCTCGGGCTACTACGCTAGTGATTTAATTGAGCCTGGGAAAGGATATTGGATACGTTCCTTAGGTGAAGGAGATATCTATCTAACATCAAATCTCAGAAAAGAAAATATTCAAACTATAACTGAACATTTATCCTGTAACTATATATCAATAAATAGCAATGAACTATATTTTGGGAAAGGAATTTCAAGCGAGAATCTATTAAGCTATTCACTTCCCCCAGTGCCCCCAAAGGATGCATACGATGTAAGATTTTCCAACGATATGAAATATTCTTCCGAAGGTGGAATAGTTTTGTTGCAAGGAAAATCTGAAGTTTTGGAATTGGAATATTTTGTTAATTCTGGAGAGCTTTGGTCATTATCTTTGGACAATGGAGAATCAATTGATTTAACAGGAAGTGGGAGTGTTTTATTATCATCTATGTCGGAAGAATTGTTTTTAAAAAAGCAATCATTTGTTCCTACAGCTAGTGCTTTAATAAATAGTTTTCCGAACCCATTTAATCCTGTGACTACTATCACCTATGTATTACCGGAGAATTCTTACATTCAGCTGGATGTGTTTACAGTAAAAGGTGAGAAGGTAAAAACTATTGAAAAAAACTTCAAATATAAGGGAAAATATTCTGTTACATGGGATGGAAAAGATAACTTTGGAAAAAATTCCGTTAGTGGTGTATATCTGTGTAAACTATCAACAGATATATCTACAACATCTCATAAATTGATTTTATTAAAATAAATTAAGGTTTAAAATGAAAAATTTTAAAAATATAATATTAATATTATTATGGACAGCTAGTGTAGTATATAGCTCAACCGTAACAATAAATAATAATTCCTTTTCTATTAATTCATCAAATGAGCCAGATGATAAAACTGTTATAGAATATAGATTTGGAAAGTTTGATTCAAAAGAAATTCAAATCAATAATCAAACTTTTTCAATTTTAAAATTAGAAAAACAAGTCAATATTCAGAAAAAGGGATATCCAGCCCTTCCCAAAATATCAAAAAGTATAATTATACCTGATAATAGAAAAATGAAAGTAGAAATATTGGAATCAGATTTTACAGAATATATTTTTAATGTTTCTCCAGCAAAAGGTGTGATTGTTCGTCCAAATACGCCGGACGATATCCCCTATACATTTTCGGATGTATAAACAAATAATGAATATTTTCCTTCAAATATTGTAAAATTAGGCTCCCCATATATCTTAAGAGATTTTAGAGGGCAAACTGTTACAGTTTTTCCATTTCAATATAATCCAGTGACAAAAACGTTAAAAGTATTTCATCATCTTAAAATTGCAATTATACCTGAGGGCGATGGAGTTATTAATATAAAACAAAGAAACGAAGTTGGATATAATAAAAATTTCGAATCTCTTTATTCGAGTCATTTTATTAATTACGAACGTTCACGGTATGAAACGATAGAAGACAGAGGTAGAATGATTGTGATTGCTTACGGTGATTTTTTTAATGCTATTCAGCCCTTTGTTGACTGGAAAAATCAGAAAGGTATACAAACAGATTTGTATGATGTTAATGATTTAGGATCAAATACAAATAATATCAAAAATTTTATTCAGCAGGAATATGAAAGTGA
>CAZNQF010000141.1:0-5203 GCA_964575125.1 uncultured bacterium | reverse complement strand
TATCATACTTGCCAGATACAACCTCAAAACTGTGCTTTAATCTGCGTATTTGGATAAAACCGAGTGCTATAGTCACAAATAAACCAGTTCCTATCAAGATGATGGTTAATGGCATGGATATCCAACTGCTAAAAACTTCTGTAAAATGCTCTAATGTTGTGATTAAATTATTCATAGATATATTATTCTCTAGTTGCCACGATTGAATTAAAATTTGATATCAAGTTTACGCGTCAGTCTGATGGTTGGCAACTAATTTTGTTAATATATACAAATTTTTCTATATTTTTGATTACATTCTAGCGTGAGTATAAGATTTATACAAATAAAGTTTGATATTAGTTTTTCCCCACTTGGTGTATTTAGATGGATACTAAAGGTATCATATACTATAATTTAATCTGTTAGTATAAAGTTATTATAACACAGGAATTTGAAATGGAATTAATTGCAGGTGTAGATGAAGCCGGAAGAGGAGCATTGGCTGGGCCAGTTGTTTCTTCAGCAGTTATTTTACCAAAAATTTATTCCTTGGAAGGTTTAAATGACTCAAAATTAGTTACCCCAAAGAAAAGGGAAAAACTTTATTCTCAAATAAAAGAACAAGCAATATCTATTGGTATTGGAATATCAACAAATAGAGAAATTGACAAAGTGAATATTTTACAAGCTACATTTTTGTCCATGCAAAGAGCTCTAGGAAAATGTAATCCAAAACCAGTAAAAGCATTAATCGATGGAAAGGCATTACCTAATCAAATTATTAGAAATGAAGGTATCATCAATGGTGATGCATTTGTTCCTTCAATACAGGCTGCTTCAATTATTGCTAAAGTCACACGAGATAATATTATGGTTGAATTAAATAGAATCTTTCCAGAATATGGATTTTCAAAGCATAAGGGTTATGGAACAAAAAAGCATATGGATGAACTTAAAACTTGGAAATCCAGTCCAGTCCATCGATTTTCATTTAAACCGGTTAAACGTAATAAACCATCTATTCAATGGTATACAAAAAATAATAAAATAGGATGGATTGGTGAAAAATTAGCTGGGTTGCACCTTCAAAAAAATAATCATAAAATCATTAAGCTAAATGAAGATTGTACACCATTTGATAAAATAGATATTATATCTCAGAAAAGTAATACGTTATTTTTTTCTCAAGTTCAAACATTGGTCGGTAACTCATTTGTAAATTCTGCTAGAAAAACTAACCGCAAAGAATCGTTAAAAATAAAAAAATCAATTAATCATTATTTAACTGAAAATTCTAATTCCGCTGAAATTCGTCTAAATAATATTTTAGTTCGGCTGTACAAAGGTAAACATATAATTGAACAAATTAAAGGTGTAACACTTGGTTGAATTATTTAGTAATTTTTGACAATTGATCTGTATATGAACCAAAAACTATTAAATATTTTTTTAGAGATAAAATCTCTTTTGACTCTTATTTTAATTATTTTTCTTTTAAAAGTCACTATAGTGGAAGCATATATTGTGCCAACTGGTAGTATGGAAAATACAATTATGACTGGTGATTTTCTATTAGGAAGTCGATTTAATTATGGAGTGCGAACTCCGGACTGGATTGGAATTCCCTATACAGATAAAGGTTATGATATTCCTCATATTCGACTCCCTGTATTTAAAAAACCCAAACAGGGTGATATAATTATTTTCAAATATCCAAGAGATCCAATTTATAAATATGTAAAACGTTGTATTGCAGGTCCTGGTGATGTTATCAAAATAGTAAATAGAAAAGTTTTTGTTAATGATATAGAATATCCTTTATCTATAAATGGAAAATTTCAAAAAAATATGCTAAAATCTGATATTTTAGATCATAGCACTTTTCTAAACAAAGGAAATAAGGATAATATTGCCCCAGTTTACGTTCCTAAAAAAGGAGATATAATTTCCCTAAATAAAGCAAATAGTTTTATAAAATTATTACAAATTATGATTATGGATGGACACAAGTTGACATTATTAAATAAGGATAGACAATTTGAAATTACTATTTTAAATCCTGAGGATATATTAAGACGAAAAAATATTAATTCTTTTTATAATAAAAATAAAGCAGAATATATTTTAAGGAACTATTATAATCCAATAATTAGAAGTGGATACTCTCAACAAAATTTAAGTTCAAATGGAAGTCTTGTGTATTATAAGGACATTCAATCCTTATTTCAAAATATTCAAATATTTATTGATGAGGAAAATATTATGCAAATGAAAGAATATATTGTTAAGCAAGATTATTATTGGGCAATGGGAGATAATCGAGATGATAGTTTAGATTCTCGATTTTGGGGCTTTGTACCATTTGACTATATTTTAGGTGAAGCATTATTTACATATTTTAGTATAGATTTATCTAATTGGAAAGGAGTTCTTAAATCTTTGTTGAATCCATTTGAATGGGGTGAGCTTTTTACAAAAGAAAGAATGAAACGAATTGGAACTGTTTTGGATTAATTCCCAAAATTTAATAAAAATTTAAAATAAATATTTGGAATGGTGTGTAATTTCAATCCTAACATATTAGTAAAAATATTTATGTACTTAGTTTTGGCAAAGGCTGTCAAGACATAATATGATTATAACAATGAGGTATAAATGAATCTAAAAGATAAAATATCAATATTAATTTTGGCAGGATTAATTATTGGTGGAAGCTACATTTGGTACACATATACAGAAATCACCGAACGTATGAACCAAATGGAAACAGAGCAATTAACCCATGTTGACCAAGTAAATAAAGAATTTAGGAAGGATTTAAAAACATTGAATTTACAATTTATTGGTCGAGGGAAACATGTACGAAAAGCACAAAAAGATATAATAGCCAATCACGACTTAATTCTATCTAAATCTGATTCTTTAGGTAGCTTAATTGATGATGTAGCCTATAACTTAAATGAATTATCGCGAGATGTTGATAAACATTTTATTTCAATCGAACAAAATATCAGAGATATTGAAGATAGTTTTGATAGTCAGAGAAGAAGAATGAATAGAAGATTCTCTGATATTGAACAATCTGTTTCTACTCTAAGTACAGGGTTAAAAGAAATTGAAGCACTTAGTTTGATCCAATCAGAGAAAGCAAAAGCAAAAGAAGAAAAGGAAAAAGATTAATTCTTTATCCTTTTGTAGATAGCTTAAAAGTAAAAATTCGGGGTAGACTTCACAACGACCTCGAATCAAAGTGAAGACCTACCCCTTCCACATACCAATGATACTTAGGAGGTACCACTATATTTAAAGTAATAGTTTATATAACACAAAGCAAGTATTTATTTAAAATTATTTCAATTCAAGGATTTTTTTTAAAGTAATACTTTAAAAATATTAGCTTAACTTATAAAAAGATTATAGTTATGTATTTTAAGTCAAGAACATGTGCCGAGGGTCGGAGTCGAACCGACACGGGATCACTCCCACCGGTTTTTGAGACCGGCGCGTCTACCAATTCCGCCACCCCGGCATATATTAATGAAATGAGAAAGTGGAAATTAAAGGAGCATATTAATGAAAACAATAGTTGAGAATATTTATTTTGTGTTATTGATAAATATAAAATATATGTAAAATTTATCTTAAAAGATAATTTATTAAAAAATACTGAAAGATATAATAATCATCATATTAGGTTATACTATTGAATATAAATTTTCAGAATAAATAAAATTTTAAAGGGATAAGATATGATTACATCAAAATACTTGCTTCAAAATGTAGAAAATTATGGTAATAAACCTGCAATTTCTATAAAAAATCAATTAAACCAATGGCAAACGCAGTCATGGAAGGAATTTTATTCTTCTGTATTGGACATCTCAAAATCTCTTATAGTTTGTAATGCCAATATTAATGATAAAATAAGTATATACAGTTACAATAGAAGTGAATGGTATGCATGCTACGCAGCTTCTCAATATATTAACAGTGTAGCAGTAGGTATTTATCATACATGTTCAGCATCCGAGGTGGAATGGATTGTTAGTAATTCTGATTCTAAAATTATTTTTATTGGCAACAACCCAAATGATAATGGTGAAACTGATAAGATGCCGATTCATCGGTTGTTTAATATTATGGATAAGCTTGAAAAAGTTAAATTTGTCGTTCTTATGGAAGGAGTGAAAAATTTAGGCCACGAAAAGTTTATTAGTTGGAAAGATTTTATTAAAAAAGGATCTGATATTGATGATACATTAATTAATGAAAGAAATGAATCTATTCAGTTAGAAGGCACTTCATCCTTGATATATACTTCTGGAACTACGGGTAATCCGAAAGGTGTTGAAATTTCATACAAAAATTGGGAATTTGAGTTATCCCAAACTAATGACTTTTTGAAATTGAATCAAGGTGATAGATACGTGTCCTGGTTACCCCTTGCCAATGTTTTTGGTCAACTTGTTGATAACCATACATGGATAAAAGAAGCGCTCCATATGTATGTTGTAGATAGTCCGTTATCAATTGTTGATTTTGCAAAAGAAGTGAAGCCCCATCTATTTATTGGTGTACCGCGAATTTATGAAAAAATTTATTCCAATTTAAAATCAGCAATTGATAGTAAAACTATATTAAAAATTGGACTAAAACTTCCACTATTATGTGGTATTTTCAAGAAAAAATTAAAAGATGCTATTGGTTTTACAAATGTACAGTATGCTGCAACAGGTGCCGCGCCAATTAATCCAGACATACTAAAATTTTTTCAATTTATCGATATTCCACTTTTTGAAGGTTATGGAATGACTGAAAATACTGCAGTTTTTACAGTGAATCATTCAGGGCAAAATAAAATAGGGACAGTTGGAAAACCATTGCGTGAAACGGAAATTAAAATATCTAAAGATGGTGAAATTCTTTTAAAGGGTCAAAATATTATGAAAGGATATTACAAAGATGAAAATGCAACAAACTCCTCAATAATTGATGGTTGGCTGCATACCGGTGATGTAGGAAAAATTGATTCAGAAGGTTTTTTATCAATTACAGGTAGAAAAAAAGAGATTTATGTTTCATCTGGAGGTAAGAATATTGCACCCTTGGTTATAGAAGAGACTATGAAAACTAAACCTGTCATTTCTCAATGTATTTAAGTTGGTGATGGAAGGAATAATTGTACAGCACTATTCACATTGAATGTAGCTGTAATATTAAT
>CAZNQF010000140.1:0-5214 GCA_964575125.1 uncultured bacterium | reverse complement strand
CTCCAGCACACATTTGCAGGTCATAGGTTCCTGGCTCAATTGGGAGCGGCGTTTCATATCCGTCGTTGTCTTCGTATGAATCATCCTCACACACACCCTCACCCTCTTCAACTGTAAAGTTGAAAGGTCCGGGACCCCATTGATTGACCCACAATATATATATATCCTGTCCCGCTGTGACACTTACACTAACCGTTGATGGGCCATAGTATCCACAGCAGTCATCGTTAAAGTCAAGAACATCTGTAAGGGTTCCGCTCTCATCCGTTGCGCATGAGCCCAGAATATATAGATATGTGTCTTCCGCTGCACCGCTACCATCATCTGATGATACGGTCACACTGCCATCGGCAGATGCGGTATAGACAAAGAACTGAGTTGCACCAGTGGCTGCATTATCACCTGCATTTGCCTGAAGCGGATCTTCACAGGTATCTCCTGCGTACAAACATGATCCATCATCTTCCGTGGCATCAGGATTATAGTTGCTGGCATCTGGATCTGTACATCCCAAGACAGCTGCGCCTTCACCAATTGTAAACTCAGAGCTGCCCTCAGCACCTTCAACCTCAAAGCTCAAATAAACAGAGCCATCGTTTCCGGTTACAGTCAAAGCATTTCCGTTCCAGCCATCACCATAGGCATCAGCACCGGCCACAGCATAGGTACCATCTTCTAAACAGTGAACCTCGCTATAGGGTGCGCCACCTTCAATAGAACCTGTGTCACCAGTTATGGACCAGGACACCTCACTCTGCCAGCTTCCGCCGCCACAGTCTATTGTGACCTCGGTTGCCTCACACTCAGGTGGGGGTGGGGGGGGCTCGTCGCCTATTTCTAACGTTCCACTATATGGAGCTCCACCCTCTAAAAGTACGTCACCAGTTGCAGCGTCCGTGATGCTCCAAGATACCTCGCTCTGCCATGCTCCGCCGTCACAGCTAACTGAATGACTTCCAGCATCTAAATTCATAGTGGTATCAGCAGAGATTCCATTATCGTTTATACCATCAAGGGTAAAACAGCTATAGTCATAACCTCCACCAATACCATCGCCATAGGCGTCTACCATACTGATTAAAAGGTCTCCCCTAACACCAGGAACAAATTCCTGATTGCGTGCCAGAGCGAGCATCTCTTGCAGATCTTTGTAGGAGGACGCACTACTGGTGCGACCGCTTGCCTCTATTTTTTGGAACTTTTGCTCATTATTAAATTTCTCTATAGCTTCCGGATTCTTGTGAGCATAGGGATGAAGTCCGGATATCTTTGGCTCACCTTTCGATGGCCGCAGAAGTGCTTTCTTTGAACGTGGAGTGTCATACGCAAATTTGCTTGACCCTGCAACACGAACATATCCCTCGCTGTCAGAGCGACCGCCACCGGGTGGTAACAGAGGGGGTGACCATGCTACGTCAATTGACTCTAACAGAGGTGTTGCTGTAACATTCATTGGACACTCTGGACAATCAACCTCTGAGACCACAAGCGTCAACCCATAATTGATGGGGTTGTCACCCGCAAAATAGATCACACCTACATAAACGGTAACATCTTCATCCGATAGGTTAGCATATTCTGCAAACTCTTCGGTAAATGCTTCTCCGCTACCGGCAAGATCATCGCCTCCGCCCCACTCACATATACCGTTGCCTTCATAGCTCTCTATAAAGAGATCTATGTCATTTGCATTTGGCGGATCACCAAACGTTAGGGCAGTGAGATTTGACCATGGAGCTAACGTAACAACGCTCCAGTCAATTGCTGAATAACCGCCCGGCTGCTCAAGGCCATCCGGGTTATCATCAGCACACAATGAATAGCTACCAGTTGCGTTACCGCCGTGGTCTGTAGCTTGATCTTTTGTATCATCATCTTCATAGGAGTCATCCATGCACATTCCCTGAGGAACTATGTTCATCTCATAATCTCCAGATGCGCCACCGTAACCGTCAACAACTATGTAGTAGGTATTTCCAGCGGTCACTGGAAGCAACAAATTACTCAACCAGCTTGTGTGAGAGTTGTTGCAGGCATCATCATTACATCCTGCGAGCACATCCTGAGAGTTCTCATAGGCATAGACCTTTGTGTCATAGTATGTGCCTTCTCCACAAAGACTGATGTCAAGGGTCTCATCTTCGGTCGCGGTGTAAGCATACACCACATCCGGAGATGTGCTACCTGTATAAGGACATTCCTCATCATAGTTATCATAAAATCCTACAGTTGAGGCCATCACATTGAAGGGCATCCCATCAATAACAAACGGATCATCCATTGTATCACCAGCGATACCGCCCTCAGCTGTTGCGCAAGCTTCATTTGAGTGACCGGAGTCAGAGCCATCAGGCATCATCTGCGTTACCGTGTAGCAGTGCTCCGTTCCTGGAGCAGCATCACCATCAAAGTATGTGTTATCAGATAGATCATCTGCAATCACAGCTCCATCACGGTGGAGGTCGTAGCTAGGAACATAGAGCTCCTGAACATCAACCGTTAGTGTGAAACCCTGAAGAGGATCAGTAAATACCGGATAGAGCACCGAGCTCATATCTGACAGATAATAGGTTAGAGTAATACACGTTCCATCAAATACATATGCTGGATCGGTTATATAGTCATCACATGCACAGTCATCCATTACAATGATACCAGTGTTTGAAAAGCCATCGTCACCACAGAGGGTGATTGAGACCATGTTATCATCATAGGGAAGTGCAATATCGTACCAGGTTCCGGACCAGCCGCCCACAAGATCTGGGCAAATTGCTGATGCATTCATATTATTACCAGCAAAAGAAACTGGATAAGGACCTTCGATCAGCTCTGCATCTTCACACTCATCATTAGCTGGTGTAAGATATTCACAGCACCCATCATCGAAATCGGCCTCACCGATGTAGTCACCGGCACAGTTGTATCCAAAGTTCTCCGCTAGCGGGTCTGTACATGCCTCGGTAACTTCAACATCACCCAGAACCAGACCACCCTCAAAGGGTGCGCCACCTGTTAGAAGCTCTGTACCCTCGCTATCAAGAATCTGCCAGCTTACCTCGCTCTGCCAGCTTCCGCCGCCACAGCTAACATCGTAAGCTCCATCTGCCAAGGTCAAACTGGCCGTGGCTTCAGATCCCGTTTCAATTGTAAAAGAATTTTCACCTATCATCAACACATTTCCGTTCCAGCCATCACCATAGGCATCCTGCATGTTAATGGTGAGATCTGTGTCTCTTAGATTTAGACCTGTGTCGTCAACAATATCGGTTGAAACATTATAAAATCCTGGGGCATGTCGCACCTCAGACTCCTCACCCTTTAAGAGAGAGGTCCCAACAATATCTGGCGTTGCAACTGTGGTGCCTGAGCTGTTCATAGCCATAGGAACAGCCTCCCAAGAGAGGGCGACTCCACCGGGCTGACCCACTGCAGAAAGCGTAGGAGTATCAGGATTATTAAAAGCGGTAAGTGTCAACACATAGTTACCAAAACCACTTCCATAGCCATAAATCTTGACCAGACCTGTTCCTGGCGTAACAGGAGCAAGCGTGAACTCTGACTGTAAACCACAAAAATCATCGTTCATCACAAGAAATTCATCACAGCCATTCCAGATTTCCATCTTTGTATCAAAATCAGAACCACACAAAGATACCGTAAGGTTGTCATAGTGGTCATCTACATCAAAAGAGTACCACACATAATCACCGGCCTCTGTTGTGGCACCTGTTGTGCTATCACCCAGGGTCGCTGTGAGCGGATATAGACAGTCATCGCCATAGTTATAAATACAGGTGCCATCATCAGCGTTGGCATCTGGATTATAGTTTATCGCGGTTGAATCGGTACAACCAAATACCGTTTCGGACTCACCCAGCGTAAAGCTACCGGTGTGTGGTGCGCCACCGGACGTGACATTTGCGCTGCCATCTGTAAAATCAAGACTCCAGCCTACCTCGCTCTGGTATGAACCGTAGTCAACTACCATGTTGTAAGCACCATCATTTAGACAAAGTACGTCTTGTCCGTAGTCACCACTTTCGAGTCCACCCTCAGCAATGAGGTCACCGGATACTGCATCATTAATTATATAAACGTTTCCGTTCCATCCATCTCCCCAGCTATCTGTCATGGTCATTGTGAGGTCGTTTGTCTCACAATCTGCATACTCACACAACTCAGGAACATTTATGTTGGCATCGGGGTTATAGTTACTAGCTTGCGGGTCAGTACATCCCTCTACACCGGTAAGCCACGCTACATTCATGTTTATGGCTTCGGAGTTATAAATAGCGGCATGCCTGATATGAACAGTTGTAGCTACATATTGGCCCGTTCCCGCTGTTGGATGGATGAGGGTCTCCAAGGCATCGCTGTAGGCCCCATTAATAAATTCATAGTATTGATTATAATCATCCACACCACACACTCCAATAAGCTGTATAAGGTCCAACCCATAGTAGTAACCTGAATCTAGCTCAGAAAAGGATAGCGTAAGAAATCCTGGCTCAGCTGGAAGCTCATATGAGAACCATGTATTTCCAGCGTTTGTGGCGTTATCACCTAAGCTAGCTGATATAGGACTTTCACAGCTATCTCCGGCATACACACATGTCCCATCATCGATCGTGGCATCAGGGTTATAGTTTAACGCGGTTGAGTCCGTACATCCCAAGACATCATCAGATTCGCCAAGTACCATAACAGCACTGCCCTCAGCTCCACTATCAAGAGTAAAGTTTAAATATTCTGTTCCATCGGTTCCGGTTACGGTCAAAACATTTCCGTTCCAGCCATCACCATAGGCATCAGCACCGGCCACAGCATAGGTACCATCTTCTAAACAGTGAACCTCGCTATAGGGTGCGCCACCTTCAATAGAACCTGTGTCACCAGTTATGGACCAGGACACCTCACTCTGCCAGCTTCCGCCGCCACAGTCTATTGTGACCTCGGTTGCCTCACACTCAGGTGGGGGTGGGGGGGGCTCGTCGCCTATTTCTAACGTTCCACTATATGGAGCTCCACCCTCTAAAAGTACGTCACCAGTTGCAGCGTCCGTGATGCTCCAAGATACCTCGCTCTGCCATGCTCCGCCGTCACAGCTAACTGAATGACTTCCAGCATCTAAATTCATAGTGGTATCAGCAGAGATTCCATTATCGTTTATACCATCAAGGGTAAAACAGCTATAGTCATAACCTCCACCAATAC
>CAZNQF010000139.1:965-5306 GCA_964575125.1 uncultured bacterium | reverse complement strand
CCCCCCCCCCCCCCCCCCCCCCCCCCCCCCCCCCCCCCCCCCCCCCCCCCCGAATATTACTGGGGGAGGCGCAAGGGCAGCAATCCAGTTGGTTTTCCGTATTCAATTTCAGAAAATGCAGATACGCTGTACTATACAAAGCGTGATGATAGGAGCGGCTGGTATTTTGGTTCAGCTCCGGGAATTTATAATTGGGAGTCCGCAGAAGAATTCGATGATGAAAATGGAAACGGCGTGTGGGATAGTGGAGAGTCTTTTGTAGATAAGGCTGGGAGTGAATATACAGATGGCCAGTGGGATGGTCCTGAGCTGGTCACACCGCTCTATTCCAGAGATGGTGATTACTGGCTTGAGCCAGAAATGTATCAAAGCTATGAGCCCTTTACGGATTATAGACATATTGATCTTCAATATGATCAAGACCCCTGGGCAGAGGGAAATCGTTTTCAATCATCTGATGGATCAGAGGGTCCCCGATATTCAGGTTCAAGAGATAATGGTGAGCCCTGGGATCCCTATGACCCATTTTACTATATGCCGCTATGGGATGGAGCTGCATGGCAAGAGGGCAGGGTTTTTGGTGGGCACGACCGATTTTATGCTACCTCAAATGCGGTAACCAATGAGGTTCGCTTTGATTTGACATCTCAGCTCACTGATAGGTGGAAAATCAGGTCGGGGATTGATTATAAATATCACCAGCTTGACTTTTATGAAGTTAAAAATCCGTGGGAAGGAGAGGCAGCATTTTCTCAAACGTTTGCAGAATTTTTGGGTGGACTCAGGTCCAGATGGTTTGCTCCCAACAGATGCGGAGTATGAGGACCCAGATTTTGGTGAGGACAACGGTGTTTGGGATCCCGGTGAGGAATATCGAGATTCTAACGGAAATGGTCAGTGGGATAACTTCCGTGAACCAACTGAATTCTCAACATACATCCAAAACACCTTTGAGGTTCCCTGGATGGTTATCAATGCAGGAGTAAGGTTGGATGCGGTTAATTATAATACAGAGATTTGGGCGGACACCACTGGAGAGTTTAGCCCAGGGATTCCCTGGTACTTCGGTGATGAAAATGATAATGGAAACTGGGACGCTGGCGAGGATGCGTCAACTCAAGTGGAATCGTCTTTTGGTGCAAATCCACCTGTAGTTTTTGAGCAGTCTAGATGGTTCTATAAGATAAGCCCCCGTATAGGTTTTAGTCATGTAATTACTGATAAGGCAACCTTTACCTTTAACTATGGTTTGTACTATCAGACCCCAGAATATCAAAACGTATTTTTGCAAACAAATAGGCTTGAAGATCCTGCTGAATTATTTGAAGAGGGTGAGGGACTCATAGGAAATGCCACGATGAACGCCTCTAGAACTCAATCCTATTCAGCTGCATTTAATATTCAGATTGGGAGGCATTGGGCGTACACGGTTGCGGCATGGGTAAAGGATATGGATCAGTGGGCAACATCAAAATTTTATCGAAGTAGTGTCTATTCTTATCGGGTGTTTTCTAATGGGGATTATGGCAGCGCAAAGGGCATTGATCTCACCCTTGAAAGAAGAGGAAAAATGGTAAACGCTCTTATTCAATATACATATTCTGCGGCCAAGGGAAACAGCGAGTATGACTGGGCGGGTACTGAGGGAGTGTATGTAGATGCGCCTTCGCAGGAGTTTCTAATGCCATATGACAGGCCTCATGACCTAACCATGTCCTTTTATACTTATCTGCCTTTTGGGATTAACGTAGGGCTGACAGGGATGTATCAGTCAGGATATCCCTATACCCCAATGATATTTGCTGGACGAGATCCAATAGAAGATACAAAGAATAAAAATTCGAAGAGATCTCCCAGTACAAAAATGGTTAACCTGTCGCTGTCAAAGGGGATTAAATTCGATGAATTTAAGGTCTCTATGGGGCTCAGTGTTTACAATCTGTTTGATATAATAAATTCATTTTATGTGTACCCCTTAACCGGAGAGTCGGATGATCCTGGTACTTACTATACGGATTGGGTTGGGCTTGCAGATGATTCCCATGATAAGTCGGCCTCCTATTATGATAACCCCTGGGTGAGCTCTTCTCCTCGGGAAATTAATTTTAACATCAGGATAGATTTTCGTTAAAATGTTACCAATAGAAAAACATTTAAAACTTGGGTCTATTTTATTTATTTTCCCTTTAGTAATCTTTGCAGGTGATTCTAACGCGATATATCCCTCTGTTGAGTCTGACCCCATCTATAAAAGTATTGATCCTCTAATGAAAATTGGAGATTATCCCTATCCCACAAATCCTCTTAACGATAGAGCGAAGGGCTATCTTTTGCAGGGGAAAGTTAAAAATGCAGTGACCAATTTTGGTAATTATATTGAGGGAGGTTTTGCTCCCTCTGGTCTCTGGGGGAACTATGCCTCTGTTTATAATGTGTCGTTTTTAGCGGGTGTCTCTGGGCACTCTCTAAGCTCAAACTTTGGATGGTCAAAGTGTGCATCTGCGCCCTATGCGGGCACGGAGTTTGAGGGAGATTCTGTTGAGGTGTGGTGCTCTGAGGATGCCTATGATGCGTGGGTAGATGGCTATGGTGATACTGCATTCGTTAGTATAGTATTTGATTTGCAAAATGATTGTGGAACCCCCGATGGAACGAGGGGAGGGGCGGCCTGTGGAACGTGGCGGCCTGACAGCGTCTCAAAAAAATCGATCCTGCTTGAAATTGATGGGAACTATCAGTGGGGGCTGTCCGATGCCTCTCAGGAGTTGTTTATAAGTATAAAGCAGGCTGGCGATCCTCAGATAAATCCAAATTCATCAAGGGCACGGATTGGTCTTATTTATCCTTGGGGTCTTCGACCAAAATTAAAAGAGCGGACCGATGACTTTGATATTTATAGCTATGGACCTGATAAGGAGGAGTGGACATCTGATGATGAGTATGAGTTTTATGGATCAAATGTGGCGGAGTCCTGGTTTAGTCGTGTAAGCAATTGGACAAATGTGGAGTGGCAGGCCTCTACAATGGCAAGAGTGTACTCCCACGATCTTGAGGTTGCCGCTGGTGACATTTTTAGTGACACACCATTCTCAGATGCGGGTGACACCTATCCACTGTTGGCGCACAGCAGTTATTCAACGACCTGGCCAAAAAAACTAGATCAAGATACAGGTGAGTTTGAACCGTTTTGGCCCGGATGGTGGGGCGAAGAATATTATGGAGATGACCCGGACTCGTGGGAGGAGAATGGGATTGTTGATTGTATAGGAAATAGAAAGGACCCCGATTGCTGGAAAGAGGTGCCAGGACGATTTATATCAGATAATGATGTCTACATGGAGTTTGATGACCGCTGGGCGCACCGGAGCAACCGTGTAGATACATATGATGAATATGAGCAGGCAGGATATCCCAAGGGTCTGCGTGTTATGTCTGAGGCGCACTCCTATGGTGTGGCATATGCGGAAGACATTATGTTTGTTACTGTTAAGGTTCGAAATGAGAGTGGAGACTGGGTTGATGAGGATGGTGTGTTTCATGATGCAATGATCATGCCTGATGGAACTAAGCTAAACCACGGAAAGGGATTTAACTATAAGGGTATTTTTTTAGGTTTTTATATGGATGCTGATGTTTTGATGGGAGATGTTGGAGGATATAACTCAGGATTGCATACCAACGATGATGATTATATGAAGTATCATTGGGAGAGGTTTTCTGTAAAGGATGACTCCATGCTCGTAAGTATGGCTATGATTGGCGATTATGATGGTATAAGTGGACTTGCTCAGGGGTACTCAATGCAAGATCAAGCACCCGTAGGTAATGATTTCGGTATTGTTGCCACCCAGCTGCTTGACTCGCCTATAGCTACTGGTCCTGTGGATCTTGATCAGGATGGGTTTACAGATATATATCCTGGTGAGCCTCTAAAAATGACAGATTGGCACTGGTTTGACTGGTACAATCGTCCGGGTGTCGTTACAAGGGAAAGTAATACAAACTGCTGTGCTGGTTCGGCGAACCGTCCGCAGGCACGCAACAGGGAAGAAATCCTTTTAAAGGTTATGTCTGGTGATACGACTAATTTAACTGACGATGAAAAAACCTGGTTCTTTCATCTGCCCAATCCTGACCTCCCTGAGGATCCCGCTTCAAATCCTTTGAACCCACATTTTGATTCTCTTGATGGTTTAGAAAAGGAAGATATTTTTGATGACGGTCTGGACTGCGTATTGATTTTGAGCTGCGGTCCATTTGATTTCCCTGTGGGAGAAACAGTTCCTTTCTCTTTTTGCATTATTTTTGGGCAGAACGAAGAGGACTTGAAAAATAATGCTA
>CAZNQF010000139.1:632-955 GCA_964575125.1 uncultured bacterium | reverse complement strand
TGTATAACTCTCATTATCAGGGATTTACCCCTCCAATTAAGCCGCTGGTTTTTACTGAACTAGATGAGGGTAAGGTAACACTCTACTGGACCAACGCTCCGGAGCAGGCGGTTGACGTGGTGACGCGCTACTCTGACTTTGAAGGTTATAAGATTTATAAGAGTTTTGATGGTGGTAAAACATGGGGTGGTGATGATTTTATGGTGTTTGATGATAATGGGATTCATGTTGGTTGGAGGCCAATGGAGCTGCTAGATGGCTCTATAGCCCAATTTGATTTGACCGCGGCCACTGATTCAGCATTATGTGTGTTTGGATATGAA
>CAZNQF010000139.1:0-622 GCA_964575125.1 uncultured bacterium | reverse complement strand
GTGGAAGATGAGAGTGGGAACATAACTACATATCACTATGCTCTTGTTGATTCCAACGTTCATGATGGAATGGAGTATACCTATTCGGTTACGGCCTATGATATGGGGCTTGAGAGAGACTATACAGTTGTTTGGAGCGACAGCTTGGATGGCTTTCAGCCGGACACAATAGACTCATACTCAAATCCAGATGACAGGGCAAGCCCGGACGGATACCAGCACATTGAATGTTCACGGGGAACTACCATTCACGACCCAAACTTTGTAACGGTATATCCGGGGGCACCTCCTAAGCTAAATTTATCGGAGGTTAAGGTCGTTCCAAATCCATATTTTGCGAGGTCTAGATATCCTGAGGATGAATATTTGAGAGATCTACACTTCATCAATCTTACATCATCGTGTAAGATATCTATTTTTACTGTTACCGGTGAAAAAATAACAGAGTTTGAGCATGTTACGTCAGCTGATAATCCTACCGGAACAGCCAAGTGGGACCTGAGAACGGTAAACAATCAGGAGATCGCACCGGGGCTATATATATATGCTGTAGAGGCCGGATCGGAAAAACACATTGGTAAGTTTGTGGTGGTGCGATAGATGCTAGTAAGAGCGATAGCTA
>CAZNQF010000138.1:0-5307 GCA_964575125.1 uncultured bacterium | reverse complement strand
GTTCTGTATAAGATTTTCCTCTTTTACGAGGATGTAATTCATCTAATATTTTACAAATTATATTAACTATTTCTATATTTTTTATTTCATTATTACCACCAATATTATAAGTTTCTCCAACAATCCCTTTTTGCCATATTGAGTAAACCGCATCACAATGATCATCGACATAAAGCCAATCACGTATGTTTTCTCCTTTACCATAAATGGGCATTGGCTTTTCACTTAATCAATTTATTATTATTATAGGGAAGAGCTTTTCCGGAATCTTTTATGGTACATTATTTTTAGAACAGTTCTTTATTAAAACAGGTAAACCATAGGTCCTGTGCCAAGCCCTAACCAAATGATCAGAAGATGCTTTTGATGCAGAATATGGAGAACTTGGGTCATAGGGGGTCGATTCCTTAAATGATCCTGTTTTACCTAAACTCCCAAATACTTCATCCGTAGAAATGTGATGGAATCGATACTCTGATCTCAATTTTTTATTCAACGACCTAAAATATAATAGTGACTCCTGAAGGAGATTATATGTCCCAAAAATATTTGTATTAATAAAATCTTTTGGACCATCAATTGAACGATCTACATGACTTTCCGCTGCAAAGTTAATAATGCAATTGGGGGAATATTTTTTGTATATGTTTTGAACAGTTTTCGCATCACAGATATCTCCTTTAATAAATTTATACCGATCTTCATTCTCATAATCAATTAAATTTGATTTATTACCAGCATAAGTCAGTTTATCTAAATTTATAATTTGATGCACATCTTTACTATTCAAGATATATTGGATAAAATTAGTACCAATAAAACCACAACCCCCTGTAATAAAAAAAACTTTAGACATTATATCTTGGTAAATATTTTTTTTTAATGTTTTTTAGAAAGGGTAACCTATGATCTTTATCAGAAAGAACAGGTGAATTTATCTTCCAATCAATATTTAAATCTGGGTCATTCCATCTAATACCATATTGATCATCTGCATGAAAATAATTAGTACATTTATATTGAAATACAGCAGTTTTTGAAAAAACTATATATCCATGCGCAAATCCCTCAGGAACAAACATAACTCTATGGTTTTCACAAGAAAGAATTGTACCAAAATAATTACCAAATGACGGAGATCCATACCTTATATCTACGGCAACATCAAAGACTTCACCGGATACGACTTTCACCAATTTTCCCTGAGGAAATTTTAATTGATAATGAAGTCCCCTTAGGATATGCCGAGTTGATTTCGCCTCATTATCCTGAACAAATGAAGAGATGATTCCAAATTGCTCTAGTGAATCTTTTCGAAAAGACTCAAAAAAATATCCTCGACTATCAGAAAATACTTTTGGTTGAAATAGCTTAATTTCAGAGAAAGAGGTTTTACATAATTTCATGTCTGGTCATCCTACTTTGTAATTCGTCCAACATTATCAAAATTAAACCCTGATTTAATAAATTCTTGTGTATTTAAAATATTCCTTGTATCAAGGACATTGGGAGATTTCATCAATCCCTTTAATTTTATTGCATCTAATCCTCTGAACTCATTCCATTCAGTTAAAATCACTAGCCCATCTGCGTCCTCTACAGCTTCCAACCATGATTTTTTATAGGTAACTTGAGGAAATAATTTGCAGAAATTTTCAGATCCCTGTGGATCATAAGCAATAACTCTGCCCCCATCATTTAATATCCCTTTAGCCATAGTGATAGCTGATGACTCCCGTACATCATCGGTTTCAGGTTTAAATGCTAAACCCAAAATCGCTATCTGTTTTTTTTGAAAACTCCCGCCAACTAAAGCTTTCATTTTATTAACCATTCTATGTTTTTGTTTACTATTTGTTTTTATCGCTCCATTTAGTGAATGCATAGGTACGTTCTTTTCTTCCGCTAAACTTGCTAATGCCTTTGTATCTTTTGGAAAACATGAGCCTCCATATCCAGGACCCGCATGTAAAAATTTTGGACTTATTCTACCATCAATTCCCATCGCCCGGGCTACTGTATGAACATCGGCATTCACTTCTTCACATAAATTTGCTATTTCATTAATATAACTAATCTTAAGAGCTAAAAATGCATTGCTCGCATATTTTATCATTTCAGCAGTCTCAATTGATGTATCCAGAATTGGTGTATCATTAATATAAAGGGGACGATAAACATCTTTCATCACTTTCAATGCATTATCTGATGAGACTCCTAGAACTACTCTGTCTGGCCAAAGAAAATCTTTAACTGCAGATCCTTCTCTTAAAAATTCAGGATTTGAACAATAGTAAAATTTTTGTGATGAGATAGAAGAAATAATTTCCATTATTTCTTTTCCTGTTCCTATTGGAACAGTACTTTTTGTACAGATAACTTTTACATCATTCAGATGATTTGCAATTGTTCTAGCAACTGAAAATATAGAAGATAAATCTGCCTGTCCTCCTTCAGATTCAGGTGTTCCTACTGCAATAAAAATAACATCACTTTTTTCAATTGAGCTACCAATCTCAGTTGAGAATGATAATCTTTTTGCATTAATATTTCTGTCTATTAAATCTTTCAAGCCTGGCTCATAAATAGGGATTTTTCCCTCATTCAATTGTGAGATCTTTTCCTTTTCTATGTCAACACATGTAACTTGATGTCCAAAATCGGCTATGCCTCCACCACTGACCAAACCTACATATCCTGTTCCTATAATAGTAATATTTTTCATTATTATTAAATTAATTAATTATAAAAAGCCAAATTTACGTCTAATACCCCATTCAATAGATAACAGGGTAATTAATATAAAGGCAATCCACCATGACTCAAAAAGGTAAATCCTATTAGTCTCAGTAGAATAAAAAATATCGGGATTTAAATCTAAAATTAACTCGTTCATATTTTCCAAAGGATAATATTTTCCGTTGGTTTTATTAGATATATTTGTTAAAAGTAATTCATTTAAAAATAAATTATTTAACTCAATTTGACTTTCTTCCACTATGAAATTTCCACTTTGTTCATAGATGCCCGTTTGGTCTTTATATTCAACAAAAAATTCATTTTCACCAGAAGAGGATGCCCACAGTGAACCTTCCCACCTGTTAAATATTGGATTAAATTGTAATACAGTTGAACTCTGAATTTTGTTATTTGATATTAGATTTACATTAACATTTGCGTCCATTGCAGTTTCGGAATAACGAATGCCAGAAATATAAATTTGTTCTCCTTGCTGATAATTATTTTTATCTAATCTAAAATGAAGCGTCTCGCTGCCACCAGTTTTTAATAACCATGAAAATAAACTGCTGAACAATATTTCAGAGAAATCTTCTGTTTTTAATCCTGTTAAATTATAATATAGAGAATAAAGGTTTTCAGGTGTCCAACAAGCAAGCCTTAGATCATTTTTTTCACCTATAAGAAGTACCGGATCATTAAATTCATTTTTATATGTGGCCAAAGAATAAAACCACGGGTCAGCGTTTGACAAATTAATTTTCTGTTTTAATGGGGGAAATGTTAAATCTTGCAAATTAAATTCTGGATTTAATCCGAACGTTTTTAAAACTGATTCTCCCTTTGTAGTCATTTCCCATTCTAGAATATTATTATTTTTGGAAGTTGGCTTTGTTGAACGGAAAAAGGAATACATTGACGATGATAATTCTGGTTCTATTGCTGGGCCTCCTATCCAAGCTAAACTAGTATTATGAGATTTAATTTTCTTTCTTAAAAATGAATACCATGATTTTGACATTTGAGTTGCGGGGAAATTATCCAAAATTATTAGCTCATATTTTTTTTCCCAAAAGTCCTTTAGCCCCGGACGAAATTTTATTTCATCCTGAATAAAATAGTCTAAAGATACTCTATCCATTTTTTTAATGGTTTGTTTTAAAATGTTAGTGTTATAGAAGGGAGCTCCAGTCAAAAGAGCAATTCTATATTCATCTTTCAAAATCGAAATACTAAATGAGTGTTTATTGTTTTGTATATTTAATTCTTCTTCTAAAGAAGAGATTTTCATTGTATACAAAGATTTCCCTAATTGATTTGGATTAATTCTAAATCTTATCTTTGATTGTGTTCCATTTCCATGGATATTTACAAATTTGGATCCTATTAATTTTTGTTCGTCAAATAATGAGATTGTTATTCTTTTATTTATATCACCAAATGATTCAATAGTCCCAACAATCTCAATATCTTGATTTTTGATAGCCACTGTGGGTGCATCAATAGATTTAATTGATAAGTCCACAAGAGCAGATTTATTGCCAATTCCCAAAGTGAATATTGGAATTGGGACATATTCTAAAGATTGAATCGGATCTAATCCTATTGTATTTTGTCCGTCCGTTATTATCAAGTATGCGAATAAATTATCAGAATCCTCTGACTTTGCACTTTTAATAATTGCTCCGAGATTTGTTGCAACCCCTTTTCCGTTTACTTTTAGTTGAGACCCAGGTGAGTAAATTCTTTTATCAAAAAGTTGGACAAAATATTGTATGTTTTTTTTGTCCAGTTTAGTTTTTAAAGATTGAAATTCAGAATTAATTTTTGTTAATGATTGATTAGTATGATAACCCATGCTCATTGAGTTATCAATAAATATTTTTAACACTTTTTGTTTATTATTTTGAAAAATACGTGTTAGCTTTGGTTGAAACAATCCAACTAATAAGGTTAACAAAAGTATTAGCCGAATAATAGATAAAAGATTATTATTGAATCTAAATTTTATTATATAAATACTGATTGTTAAAACACTTGCAATCAATATACCCCAAAACCAAAAATCTGGTTTGTGTAAAAAATCTAAATTCATAAAATGAATTTTAAATTTAATTTCTTATCAATCACTATATTAGTAAGCATAATTTTTTGCTATCCAAGTACTTATCAAAGAAATATTAATTTAATTTAGGTTAACGGAAAGTTTGGTTTCACAGGAAATGAAAGTGAAAAATCCTTCTCACTTAATAATTTTTTCTCTCCTAAATAAGCGATCATTGCGGCATTATCTGTGCACAATGAATGGGGTGGAAAAAATATCTGTGTTCCCACTAGTTTTTTTTTGATCGAGCGCCGTAGTAACTCCTTTGCACCAACACCACCTGCTATTACACAGGTTTGATATCCGGATGGTTTAATGGATGTTTTCAATTTATAAACTAACACATCAATAATAGCAGCTTGATAACTGGCAGCAATATTATTAATATTTTGTTTGAAATCTTTAATATCTAATTTATTAATATAATATTAAAGAGAGGTTTTCAGACCACTAAAACTAAACTC
>CAZNQF010000137.1:0-5324 GCA_964575125.1 uncultured bacterium | reverse complement strand
TGTCTCAAGATGGAGAGGGGGCCGTTGGTTTAGTAGGCCTATTTGCAGGAGGAATTGATGATGCAAGTACCATAACAAATAACCATACATATATTTTTAAATTAACTGATGATCACGGTTTAAGTTGGTATGGTCCTGGAAATACAGAACCTCCATATTATCAGGAAAATTATTATTTTATTCCGGACAATGTGTTTGAGCATATGATCTCTAACTTTTTTGCTGAGAGCTATTGGGATCCATGTGCTGATACAACATCTACTTTATCAGATTGGTGGAGCTATTATGAATATGATATGAAGGTTGACAGTGATGGTAATCCCCATATTTTAATGGAAATATTACCGTGTGATGATTCTTTCTGTTATTATTTTTCAGGAGATGGTTCGGAGCTTGGTGCAGGATATTATCATTTTACCATTGATAAAGCTCACATTGATAACCCTGGATTTGTAAATACGCCTACAGGTTGGAATTATTCTATGGTTGCTACAGGAAGCGCTTCTTGGGGTTTTTCAAATCCTGCAGGAGAGAGTTTTATATGGCAAACTCAGGCACAATTAGCATTTGACCCAGAAGACACTGATTTAGTTTGGGTTGTAGCTGATTTAGGTGTGAGAGGTGTTGTTGAGGGTGCAGATCCAGCAGATCCATAAGATTGTGAAGAACCATATGAATATTATCCTCAGTGGAGTCAAGATGTATTGGTATTTAAATCAACCGATAATGGGGTGTCCTGGTGGAACCCATTAAATGCTTCAAATACGCCTGATTTAACAGGAGGAGATTGTGAAACGGTAAGTGGCTGGTGCAGCCCCGAAGAGCAATTTGTACATACTAATCAGTGGGCAACCTCTGATGAGGTAAATTATGTTTTTCAAATGCCTGATTGGTGGTTTAATGAAATCGGAGATATGTTAGGTGCTGATCATAAAAACCGTGTTTATGCAGGCTCGGCTGAGTTTACAGATAACAACCAACCTCCCTATCCCGGTGATGATAATGCAGCTGTAGATGTTACTATCTCAAATCAAGCTAACTGGAATTTAGTTGGATTGCCGGTTGAAACGGACGTTACAGGTTATAGTGATGTATTTCCTAATTCAATTAATAACACACTCTATTCATTTGATGCAGGATATGTGCAAGCTGAAAATCTTGAGCTAGGTGAGGGATATTGGTTGCGCTTTGATGCTGAAGGTGAGAATACGCTGACAGGTGGTCCTGTAGGTTCAATTGATGTTAGTTTAGCGGAAGGATGGAATTTGGTGACAGGTGGTTCCGAATCTATGAGTGTGTCCGCAATCAGCGATCCTGATGGTATTGTTGTTGCTAACACCTTGTATGGATTTGAAACTGGCTATGTTGCTTCAGATGCATTAGAGCCAGGAAAAGGATTTTGGCTGCGAACAAACGCTGCTGGCGATGTTAACATTGGTGGTGGTGCAGGTAGAACTGGTAACTTTGTGAATCGTCTTGATGGTGCGAGTAAAATTTCATTTAATGGAAGAACACTTTATTTTGATGCAGTAGTTCCCGAATCTGAAGTGTTGAGCTATAGTTTGCCACCTATTCCTCCTTTGGGTGCGTTTGATGCACGTTTTGATACTGACCTATTGTACACAGGTAATAATGGAAGTATCAGTATTCAAAATCCGAACGGTGAGCTAAAGGTATCATATGAGATCTCAGATAACTCCAAGTGGATTCTTTCTTCATTAAATGGAGTATCTTACGAGTTGTTTGGCTCGGGAAGTGTTATTATTCCATCCATTGAAAATGTAGAGTTTACTTTGGTGAAATCTGATGCCAATTTAGAGCCCGTTTCATTTGGATTTAAGGGTAGTTTTCCAAATCCTTTTAATCCTACTACAACCATTCACTACAGTTTAAATGAACCTGGTTTTGCCTCTGTTGTGATTTATGATATGATGGGGAGAGAGGTAAAAACTCTTGTTTCCGGTTCAATGGCACCGAAAAGCTATTCAGTAGTTTGGAATGGAAAAGACAACTCAGATAGACCGGTTCCATCTGGAATTTATGTTTATCGCTTAACTTCAGGTGATCTAACTGACATGAAGAAGGTAATGCTTCTCAAATAGATTGGTTTAACTAATATAAAAAGGGTTGTTCCTAATTGGTTCAGCCCTTTTTTTTTATAAAGATTTATTTTTTGATAAAATATGAATAATATATCTCTAGAAAAAAAATAATTAATTCATCGAATCAATCTTGGGGAGCACTTTAGAATACCGTAAATTTTTAGGTTATTATCAAGGGAAAAAATGTCTGGACATAGTAAATGGTCAACTATAAAGAGGAAAAAGGGAGCTCTGGATGCAAAACGAGGGAAAATATTTACAACCATAATTAAAGAAATTACTGTTGCAGCTAAAAGTGGAGGTGGTGATAGTGATGCAAATCCCAGATTGCGACAAGCTATCTTAAAAGCAAAAGCTGCCAACATGCCTCAGGATAACATTAAACGTGCGATTAAAAAGGGGACAGGTGAGCTACCAGGAGTCGTTTATGAAGAAGCAGTTTATGAAGGTTATGCTTCTGGAGGAGTTGCAATTTTAATGGAAGTATTAACGGATAATAAAAGAAGAACCGTTGCTGAGATAAGACACTTAATGACAAAATATGGTGGTAACTTGGGTGAAAATGGAAGTGTATCTTGGATGTTCAATAAAAAAGGTCAGATAATAATTGATAAATCAGTCGGAGATGAAGATTCAGTTATGGAAGCTGTTTTAGAATGCGGAGCAGAAGATTTTGATATGGATGATGAAAACTATATTATTTCAACAGATCCAAATATGTTGATGAATATTAGAGATTCATTGGAACATATTGGATATAAAATAAAATCTTCTGAAATTGAGATGATCCCTGTAAATCTTCAAAAAGTGGAAGAAGATGTTGCTCAGAAAGTACTTTCACTGTTAGAAGCATTGGATGAAAATGAAGATATTAAGAATGTCTTTGCAAATGTTGATTTGGATATCGGTAACTAAATTAGATAGTGCAAGTTTCAACTATTATTAAAAAGTTATAGATGCGGGTAATTGGATTTGATCCCGGTTTGAGCGCTACAGGGTTCGGAGTAATCGAATCTGATAACCAGAAAAATATACATCATGTTGTGAACGGAGTTTTACGGCCACCACGTAAAATGAAATTACCTGAGAGGTTAAATTATTTATATAAAACTTCAATGGACCTTGTAAAAATGCATAAGCCCAGTGCTTTAGCAATCGAAGATACATTTTATCATAAAAATATTAAATCAGCAATGTCACTAGGTCAGGCAAAGGGAACCTTACTATTGGTTGGAGCGCATGTTGAAATACCGTGTATTGAATTTGCGCCTAGAAAAGTAAAATTAGCTGTTGTAGGAAATGGTGCGGCATCAAAAGAGCAAGTAAATTTTATGATCTGTAAATTACTGAATTTGAAAGGTGGAACTATTCCAAATGATGCTTCGGATGCATTGGCAATTGCACTATGCTATATTCACCAAATAAAATTTACATCAAATGATTGATTCTCTATTTGGGGTATTGATAAAAAAGGACCCGACCTTCATAATTGTAGATATGAATGGATTTCGATTAAAGGTATTCATCACTGTTGGATTTTATGAAAACTTACCGCCTATCGGAGATAAAGTTGAGGTATTAACCTATTTACATGTTAAAGAAGACATATTAGATTTGTATGGATTTTCAGATTATGAACAAAGGGAAATTTTTGGACTATTGACGGCTGTAAATGGTATTGGACCTAGGTCTGCGTTAGGGATATTATCTGGTGTAAAGACTGAAGATTTAAGAAAAAGGATTAGCACAGGGGATGTAAAATCATTGACCCTTCTACCTGGTATTGGTCCTAAAATCGCAAAAAGAATTATCGTTGAACTTAAAGAAAAATTTGATCCTAAAGATTTAGAAGATATCTCTGGCATAGCAGAGCTTTCACCTATGTCAGATAAATTCAAAGACTCATTAAATGCATTGCAAGCTTTGGGATTTCATCGTTCTAAAGCATTTAAGGCATTAAAATCATTAGAGGACTCTGGTGATTTAGATAATAAATTGGAAGATATCATTAAAATTGCACTAACCAAAATGAGGTAAGAGTGGTTAAAGTGTTTCCATTTAAAGGACTGAGGCCTCGTCCTGATATAGCAAAAGAAATTGCCTCTCCACCTTATGATGTGCTGTCCGTTAAGGAAGCAAAAGATATTATTAAAACTTATCCAAATTCATTTTTGAGAATAAATAAAGCGGAGTGTGAATTTGATCATTTTATTGATTCTCACAATGAAAAAGTCTATCATAAAGCAAAGAAAAATTTGAATTTATTTATTAAGAACGGATTGTTAATTCAGGATGATGATTTATGTTTTTATTTATACAGACTGACATTTAATTCTAAATGTCAAACAGGACTATGCTGCCTTATGACCCTAGAAGATTATGAAAAAGGGTTAATAAAAAAGCACGAACATACTCGTCCTGAAAAAGTAAAAGACAGAGCAAAGCACATTGAATATTTAGAGGCTCAGGTTGGACCGATTTTTTCATTATTTAATAATTCAATCGAAATAGAAAATATTTTTAATAAAATCACATCCAGTAATCCCGAAACTTCCTTCACCACAGATGATAGTGTTACCCATGATTTTTGGGTAATTAAAGAATTAAATGTAATTAATGATATTAAAGAAAAATTTCAAGCTCTTAGTTTTACGTATATAGCTGACGGCCATCATAGGTCAGAATCTGCTGCGGAGGTTGCACGAAGTAAAAAGAATAGTTCAAATAATTCAGATTCATATAATTATTTTTTACAAGTACTTTTTCCAGATAATGAAGTAAATATTTTAGCTTACAATCGAATAGCAAAAATTCCACCTAACTTAACAGTAAGCAAACTATTATCTGACGCAAAATTATATTTTAACATTTCGATTAATGATTCAAAATCTTTTTCTCCTGACTGTCCCAATACTTTTGGAGTATATGCTGAAAATACGTGGTATAAAATGGAATTATTAGATGGATTAATTAATAAGGAAGATCCAGTTGAAGGAATTGATGCCCAGATTCTTCAACGATATTTTATTTCTCCTTTTCTGAAGATTGAAGATCCTAAGACAGATGATAGGATTCGATTTGTCGGTGGAATTAGAGGAAATTCTGAGCTAGAAAAACGGATAGATTCAGGAGAATTTGACATAGCATTTTCTTTGTTTCCAACTTCTGTTAGTCAATTATTAAAAGTTGCAAATGCTCAAAAAGTTATGCCGCCTAAATCAA
>CAZNQF010000136.1:0-5327 GCA_964575125.1 uncultured bacterium | reverse complement strand
GAGCATTGTAGAGGGGTTTATATCTAGCTGAATTCTCACGGATGAGTTGTTCTCTAATCTTTTTTCAGGAAAATTCTTATTAATATAGCGGTGCAACTTATTTCCATTGGGGTCTTTTTCTTTAACTGACTTAAAGACTATTTGCTGTCTATGTCTTTCACCAATTTTCTCTCTGTAGCAGGGGGCAGGTCCTAAAATTGTCAGTCCTGAATAGGGTGAAGATAGTGCTTTTGTTGTTTTGCTACAAATGTCTTCCTACCTAGAAATTGATTTACTTGAAAATTCAACCCGGCACATCCAGCTGAAGGGTGGATAGTCTAGGGCCTGCCTTTCGCTCAGAGCTATTTTGTAATATTTCTTTAGATCTAGCTTAGAGGCACACTCTATAACTGGGTTTTCCGGTTGGTAGGTTTGAATAACAACTTCACCAGATTTTTTATGGCGACCGGCTCTCCCTGAAGCCTGATAAATAAGTTGAAAGACCCGCTCTCCTGCACGAAAATCTGGAAGATATAGTCCGGTGTCAGCATTTATAATGCCAACAAGAGTGACATCTTCAAAGTCGAGCCCCTTGCCAATCATCTGAGTACCAATAAGAATATCAATCTCCTTTTGTTGAAATTTTTTCAAAAGATTCACTAAAGAACTGCCCCCCTTTACACTGTCCGTATCAATTCTAGTTATGTTTGCTTTTGGAAATGAAACATTTAAAAACTCTTCGACCTTTTGGGTTCCTGCTCCAAATAATTTTAAGGTTGTTCCCCTGCACTCAGGGCACTCATCGGGGACCCTTGGTCTGATAAACTTACAACAGTGACACTCTAGCCTGAGACCCAATTTGTGAAAGGTAAGGGGAAGCCTGCAGTGGGGGCACTCAAGAACGAAAGCACACTCCTTGCACCGAACCACAGGAGCGTATCCTCTTCGGTTTTGAAGGAGGATAACCTGCTCATTAGCTTCCAATCGATTGTGAATTTTTCTAATAAGAGATCCAGATAGAAGTTGGTCGTGTTTCCCAGTCTCCTCCTGTTCTGTCTTCATATCAATTAATTAAACTTGAGGAAAGAGTGCGCACCCGAATCTCTTCGGAAGAGAAAGAAGATTATATTTTCCCAGAGCTCTATTGTGGTAAGATTCCAGGCTTGGAGTTGCGCTTGCCATTATAACAACAGCATTGCTCAACTTGCCGCGCATCAGAGCTACATCTCTCGCGTGATATCTGGGGGCAGGGGAGTCCTGCTTGTAGGCAGCTTCCTGCTCCTCATCCACAATAATTAATCCGAGATTTTTAACAGGGGTAAAAACAGCACTTCTTGCACCAATAACAACGCGACACTCCCCCTTACAAATTTTCTTCCATGTCCAAACACGTAGTCCTGGGGTCATTTTTGAGTGCCAAAGGGCAATCTCTGAACCAAACACAGATCCAAATCTTCCTGCTATTTGAGGTGTTAGAGAGATCTCCGGTAATAACAATATTGCAGATTGGTCATTTTCAAGGCAATATTTAACTGCCTCAATATATATCTCGGTTTTTCCGCTACCGGTCACTCCATGAAGCAAGTTAGAAATAAATTTCTTTTTTTCTATCTGATCTAATAGGTCGCTTAATACACTCTGTTGTGCCTTAGAAAAAGAGATGTTTTTTTTAATCGGATCAAATGTAAAGCCCGTTATATCAGGGATAGATTCCTCTTGCCATAAATTAACAAGCATTTTTTTTTCGAGGCCCTTGCACGTTTTTAGGGGGTCCGATGCTAGATGTTTTAGTTTTGAAACTCGAACTTTTCTCTTGATCTCAGTTAGTGAATCAAAAATTATTTTTTGGGCGGGTGATCTTGAAAAATCAATATTTATAAGGTTCTTTTCTGAACAGTCTTTGAGTTCAACCATCCAAGTTTTTTGAGGAGAATATTTTAGGGATAGCTGTTTTGGCAGAACCGTTTTTGCAACTTGACCTATAGGTGTAAAATAATATGTGCTCATCCACTGGATCAGTTTCCAAAGAGAGCTATCAAGGATTGGATATGGGTCCACCAAAGATGTTATACCTTTTATTTCTCCTTTATATTCTGACCGCTGGGGAAAGCCTACCACTATTCCTGTATTATTTCTTTTGCCAAAGGGAACATTAACCCTCTGCCCAATTTTAATTTTATTCCTGAACTTATTAGGAACAGAATAGGTAAAAATAGTGTAGCTGGAAATCGGGAAAGCTATATCTGCAAACATACTCAATTAAAATAATTATTTAAATTACCTCATCGTTAATCAACAATGATTTTTAAAGATTTCTTTTGTATTGTGGATTTAAATTTACTTATATATGAACCGCAGATTCACAATTCTCATTATTATTTCTTCATTTCTTTTGTTTCTCCGTTTTTTATTTATTTTAAAAACCATGACAGTTGGTGACGAAGCGTATTATTATATGTATTCTAAACACTTGGCCTGGGGCTACATAGATCACGGTCCTGTTGTGGCAGCGATTATAAAGTTTGGATCTGTTATCTTTGGTGAGAATGGGTTTGGAATCAGATTCGGGGGGCTCCTTCTATATATTATTATTTCATTATATCTTTTTCATTTTGGAAAAAATGAGTTTAATCGAAATACAGGAATTATTCTATCAGTAAGCTATTGGATCAATATTTTATTTCACACAAACGGAATAGTTACTACTCCAGATGCTCCTCTTGCATTTTTTTCATTACTTTCAATTTGTATGTATTATAATGCCTTTTTTAAACACCAAAAATATTATATCCCTGCAGGGATCTTTCTGGGGTTAGCGTTTCTTTCTAAAATATCGGTCTTGTTTATCGCAATAGGAATTTTTCTGTTCCCTATAATAAATACCCACCACAGATCTAATCTAAAAAATTACCGGTTTTACTTATCGTTCGTAATTTCTTTTCTAATTTTTTTCCCTTTTATTTTTTGGAATATTCAGAATGATTGGGCATTTGTAAAATATCAGGGAAGCCACATTGCAAAGGCTGGGGACTTTGGATCTTTTATTGAGCTATGGATAGGGTTGGCTATTTTACTTGGTCCGGTTATGTTTTATTATACTATAACACAATCTGTAAAAAACATTTTTCCTGGTTTTTTAAATAATAATAACAGCTCATCTCGGCTTCAGTATCTCTCGTTAGTTACAATAATTCCATTGTTATATTTTGGTACACATTCCTTGTTCTCTCGATTTGAGTTAAACTGGCCAGCTCCTGTTTTTTATGGGGGAATTATTCTCTTTTCTGTTTATATAGGCAAAGATGTTGGGAGGTATAAAAAAAGAATATTATTTCAGTGGGGATTGTCACTCGGATTGATATTAACTATTACAGCTCAAACCTTTTATCCTATATTGCCTGTAAAGGGAAAAAACGATATTACAAATCGATATTTTATATATAGTGGACTTTTAAATGATTTGGATATGTTTTTAAACAATAATCCAAAATTTAAAAACTATAGAATAACTGCAAATAATTACCAAATACCGTCCATGATAAATTTATATATAAGACCGTTAAAAGAATCTATATGTTTATCGGTTGGTTACCACAAAACATTATACTCATTTCTATATCCCATGAATTTGATAAAAAAAGAAAGAGTATTGTTTGTTAATAAAGGAATTAATAAACCAATATTTTTATCCTCTCAGTGGAACCAAATTAAATTTTTGTCAAATTTTCAGAGTGAGAGGGGTGGCGTTTCTATCCAAAAATACTCCTTATGGGAATTAACCGAAGATTTAAAAATAGAGGAGATGTAGATTTTTTCTATATGGTTTTTATTACATATAATTTTACTTCGGGAGTCAGCTCCGGAGCAACATTAACAGGGATATTATAAACCCCCAATGCTTTAATTGGTTCTTCAAGCACAATCAGATGGCGGTCAATTTCAATTCCTTTTTCAACCAGCTTGCTATGAATATCCTTGCTGGTCACAGAGCCAAACATTCTCTCATCTTCACCTACCTGAACCTCTATGGTTACCTCAGCCTTAGAAATTGAATTAGCTAAATTAGTAAAAACTTTCTGAGCTCTTCCTGCCCTTGCTCTGATCACCTTTTTTCGTTCCTCTGCAACCGCTAAATTCTGTTTTGATGCTCTAAGGGCAAGACCCCTAGGAACAAGAAAGTTCCTTGCGTATCCAGGTTTAACTTGAACTATATCTCCTGCGGTACCTAGAGAGTCAACATCTTTTAATAATATAACATCCATGGTTTTATCCTTCTTGATTTATATTTGTGTAGGGAATTAAAGCAATATTTCTCGCTCTTTTTATTGCCTTAACTAATTTTCTATGCATTTTAGCGCTCGTACCTGTAACTCTCCGCGGCATTATTTTTCCCTGATCAGTGATAAATCGTTTTAACAATTTTACATCTTTATAATCTATATCTAATATATTATTTTCTTTAAAATAACAATATTTCTTTTTATTTATTAAAGCCATAGTTTTTCTATTCCTCTAGTTTGTCTGATTTTTCTGAGGTTTCTTCCTCAGCCGTTTCTTCCTAAGCAGTTTCTTCCTCAGCCGTTTCTGCCTCAGCTGTTTCTTCCAAGTCAGCTGACTTGATGTCAGATGCTTTTAAATCATCCTCAACTATTATTTCATGCTGTTCTACAATACTAGGCTCTTCATCCAACCTAACAGTTTGAAATCGCAACACAGATGCGTTAAGCCTTAGATACATCTCAAAATCAAGTAAAAATTGCCTTTCAATATTATTAAAATGAAGCAAAACATAATTTCCGTAATTATGTTTCTGAATGGGGTATTCCAATCGCTTTTTTCCCCAAATATAGTGATTAATCACTTTTACTTTATTATTTGATAGCTCATCGTTTATTAACTCCATCACTTTATTAATTCTTTCATCTTCAAAGCTCGGGTTTTCTATATACATTGTTTCATAAAATCTCATTTTATTTTCTCCAATCTAAATCAAAGGTGCTATGACCAATGATACAACAGACATTAATTTAATTAAAATATTCAGAGAAGGTCCTGATGTATCTTTAAACGGGTCACCCACAGTGTCTCCAACTACAGCTGCCTTGTGTGGATCTGAACCCTTTCCGAATTGTTGACCATTAATTTCAATTCCTTCTTCAATCATTTTTTTTGCATTATCCCACGCACCGCCCGCGTTGGATTGAAAAATAGCCATTAACACTCCACAAACAGTTACCCCTGCTAGCAATCCTCCCAACGCTTCTGGACCTGCAAATTTTCCCACAATGACGGGGGTTAAGACGGCTAATAGTCCGGGCATTACCATTTCTTTAATTGCGGCCTGTGTG
>CAZNQF010000135.1:1251-5365 GCA_964575125.1 uncultured bacterium | reverse complement strand
CTTGTGAAATTTTTTTTCCAAAAACAAAAGAACACGTACAAAATCAAACATTCTATTACAAATAGTTCTAAACCTTCAGGAATTATATATTCATTTAAATCTGTTTCATTGGCATATGATCGATTAAAGTTGTCCGTTAAGATACAGAAGTATGCTGACTCTGGATCAGTCGAAAACTCTGATTGGAGGCCATCATTCAAAATTGGCTCAATGGAGAGTCCGAGAATAATAGTTGGAACTGAAAATAATTTGAAGTCAAAAATTGTCAATTATTTATCAATCCTTGAAAACAAAATTTATAAAAACATTTTACCACCTGATTTTATTATTACTTTAGTTGTGTCACCAGAAATCGCAGCAAAAAGGAATTCAGATAGAGTAAAAAAGAATAAAGAATCCATGGATTATATATTAAAAAGGCATGATCCAGCAGTCGCTCCAGACTTTACAGGTATAAACACTGTTGAATTAAATACTGATGATGATTTAATAAACACAATAATAAGTATAAAAAATATTTTTTGGGAGAACATTTCGACTTTTGATGGGTGATAAAAAAATATTAATTATAGGTGGCCCCGATGTTAATTCAAGAATTGATTTAATTGATAGGCTAAAATCTAATTATAGATTTGCTTGTCTTGGCTCTAGTAATTTGATTAAAGAAGATTTCTCTAGGTCAAATATTGAGTATTATAGTTATCCCTTAAACCTTAATTTTAATCTCTTTTCCGATATTATTTCATTGCTAAAACTAATTAGATTGATAAAAGTGAAATCTCCACACATAGTTCATACTTTTGATACAAAACCCGGATTGATAGGTAGAATTGCAGCAAAAATATGTTCAGTCCCAATCATCATTTCTACATTGCCGGGGTTAGGTATTTTATTCACGTCTAGTGAAATAAAAATGAGGATACTTAGGTTAATTTATGAGAATATAACAAAAATAGTGTGTAGATTATCTAAAATTACTGCTTTTCAGAATCCTGATGATAAAGAATTATTTAAAAATAAAGGTATTGTTAATGATTCAAACTCCACAATAATATTGGGTTCAGGAATTGATATAAATCAATTTTCAATTCAAAATTTAAAAAATAGCGAGATAGAAAAATTAAGAACAGAAATCGGAGTTAATAAAGATGAGGTTGTTGTTACTTTAATATCAAGACTTTTAAAAAGTAAGGGGATTCGAGAGTTTGCGAGTGCTGCTAAATTAATTGGGTCAAACAAAAAAAAGATAAAGTTTTTACTTGTTGGTGATTATAATCCAGATGAAATCAATTCCTTTTCAAAAGATGAGTTCTTGAATATATCCGATCAGGTAATTTGGTTAGGATTTAGATCTGATGTTAAAAATATTATTTCTATATCAAATATAATAGTATTACCCACCTATTATAGAGAAGGGATACCAAGAGTATTATTAGAAGGAGCTTCTTTAAATAAACCATTGATAGCTACAAATACACCTGGATGTAGAGAGATAATAGTAAATGGGAAAAATGGATATTTAATAGAACCGAGAAATGTAAATGATTTAAAAACTGCAATTTTGAAATTGGTAAACAACCCAGAAAAAATGAAAGAAATGGGAGATTGCTCAAGAAATATAGTTTCCTCAAATTTTAATATTACTGTTGTAGCAAAAAAGTATAAAGAGCTATATGGTAGAGTTATTAAAAAACATTATGAGTAGAACTAAGTGAAATTAACATTGTGTATTTTACTTTTTTCAAGTTTGAATGCAAACATTATTGTTTCTAATTCAGATTTGTTAAATTTATTTAATAAACACTCTTTTTATAAAAACCATGATTTAGATTTGGTGGTAAGTTCGTTTCCTTTTGAATCTAATTTTTTTGAAAATAATGATTATTTAAAGATAGTAAATGATAATTACCTTCGATTATCGACAAGATTTGAGAGTGGACAATCTAATAAATTAATCGGAAGTGGTTTGCTGAGTGGCTCTATTGGGCCCAATTTTTTGTTTCTTGTGGAACCAACAATTGTAAATAAACAATACAGTAGAAGAGAGCCTGGAATTGAATATTCAAGATTGGGAATAAGTGGAAGATTTACAAATGCTTTTATACGATATAACTCAAAAAACACAATATTACAATTTGGTCGTTCGCCTATTTGGTGGGGACAATCATGGAATTCCGCATTGGTACACTCAAGAAATGCATTTCCTATAGATCATATTTCACTAAAATTTAATAAAAAGAATATTTTGTTAGAAATTCTTACGGGGCAATTATCATCGATTAAAAAAAATGGATTGGAGAGAGTTAGAAGAAATTTTGCAGGACATCGTATCATTTGGGTCAATGATAATAAGACATTATTATTCTCACTTGGAGAGTCCGTTATTTATGGGGGAATAAATCGATCATTTGAGATGTATTACCTTAATCCCTTTATTCCCTTTCAGTTCGCAAATATTGATGGCGAGGAGGGACAAAGTACTGGTCTTGATGATAATTACTTAATCTTTTTCAATGGTAGATATAATTTCAAGATTAATACATCTATTTATGGTGAGCTTATTGTAGATGATTATCAATTGGATTCTGAGGTAAATAGCGATTATCCAAACGCTTTCTGTTATCTGATTGGGGTTGATGGAGCAACTAAAGTTATTAATAAAGAATTTTATTATAATTTTGAATTTATTAAATCAAGTATGTGGATATTTACACATGAAGATGTTATTAATAATTGGCAAAATTTAGAGTTCCCTATGGGATATAAATATGGTCCTGATTGTAAGTCATTTATATTAAACATTGATCACTGGATCAATAATAACATATTGATAAAATTTACCAACGAATATTTAGAAAAGGGGTCCATTAATATATTTACACCTGCAAATCAGCAAGGGACCAAAGGTATTTCCTCTCCCTCTTCACCTGTCAAATATTCAAATACAATAAAAAATGAAGTGTCATATTACCTAAAAAACGGGATTATCTCTATTGGGTTGTTGAGCGATACCAGTTATTCAGATTCAATTTCGGGATATATCTCATTTCAAATTGTTGGTGATTTAGGATGGAACTGGGACTAGAATAATATGAAGATACCTTTCCATAGACCAATTTTCCCTGATGATTTGAATCCAATAGTAAAAGAATCAACCGATTCAGGTTGGGTGACCACCGGACCAAAGGTCAATGATTTTGAAAGATATTTAGGTGAGTACTTAAATGCGGAACATGTTATTGCTGTTAATTCAGGGACAGCTGCGTTGCACCTAGCACTTGCGGCGAAGGGATTAAATAGTGGCGATAAATTTATAGCACCAACATATACATTTGTTGCATCCATCGAAGTTGGAGAATATTTAAATGCGGAACCACTTTTGGTTGATTGTAAGACTGACACATTTAACATGGATCTAAATCAAGTTGAAACAATTTTAAGAAAGGAAAAAAATGTAAAAGCCATTATTCCAGTTCATTTTGGAGGTCAAGCAGTTGAGATGAATCGATTGAATATTTTGGCAAAAAAATATAATACATTTGTTTTGGAGGATGCAGCTCACGCTCTTGAAACAGTGTCAGAGCTTGGAAAGATTGGGAGAACAAACGATGCTGTAGCATTTTCGTTTTATGCCAATAAAAATATTACAACTGGAGGAGAGGGCGGCGCACTTGCAACCAATGATAGTGAACTTGCTGAGAGGGTGCGAAGGCTATCGCTTCATGGCATGTCCAAGGATGGTTGGAAGAGGTTTCAAACGGGCGGAAAGTGGGCATATGACGTGTCAGATCTAGGGTATAAATATAATATGACAGATATCGCAGCATCTTTTGGGATAGAGCAACTGAGCCACATTAATAATTGGCATAAACGACGGATTGAAATAGTTAAACAATATAATGAAGGAATGTCCCAAATAGATGGATTAACTTTACCTCAACATATAACTGGAGACGTTCACGCTTGGCATCTATATGTTATCAGGGTTATTCCTAATATGTGGGAAATAAATCGTAATGATTTGATCAATATAATAAACGAAAAGAGGATATAGTTCATACAACTACTAATATATTTCGTTATTTTCCCAAAACAAGGAAGTGATTGTATCCCG
>CAZNQF010000135.1:0-1241 GCA_964575125.1 uncultured bacterium | reverse complement strand
ACATCTGTACATTATATCCCGGTCCACATGCATTCATATTATGAGAGAAAATATGGCTATAAACCAAATGATTTTCCCATTGCAAAATATCTATCTGAAACTACAATAACACTTCCAATTTATCCTAGGATGACAGATGAAGAGGTTCAATATGTAGTATCATCTTTGAAGAAAATATGGGATAGACACAAAGTTTAATGGAAATCTTTTCAAGATGTACGGCACTTATTTTGATAGTCATTTTATTTCCGCTCTTTATTTTATTAGGTACCTTTTCTCTTATATTTCAGGGCTCTCCGATATTTTTTATTCAGGAAAGAATAGGATTAAATTTTAAACCATTTAATATAATAAAATTTCGAACAATGGTTATAAATAGAGATAAAAGTATGGTAACAATGTCTGGAGATAGAAGAATTACCAAATGGGGAAAATTTTTACGATATTTTAAAATTGATGAGTTGCCACAGCTGTGGAATATAATTAAAGGAGATATGAGGTTTATTGGGCCTAGACCTGAAGTGAAAAAATTTATTAATAAAAAAAGTTTTCATTTTTTAAAATTTGTTAACCCTGGGTTGACAGATCTTTCATCTATATTACTTAGAAATGAGGAAGAAATATTAAAAATGTTGGGTGGAGTTGATAACTATCCTGAGCTTCTAAATATTAAGGCGGAGCTGGGGAATTTATATGCAAAAAATAAGGGTTTTAAGTTAGATCTGGTGTTAACACTCTCAACCTTAATTGTGTTTTTAATGCCAAGCTTCGTCCAAAAAAATATTAACAGATTATTTGTAAGATCATACAGTATACAATTATTTAATAAAATAGAAGCTTTAATATTATTATAGTAATTATGAAAAATATTTATTAAAATAATTTACAATGGTAAGCCAAAGAATAAATAAGATGCTCCCAATTTTGGGCGCGGATTTCGTTTCAATTTTCCTGAGCTTAGTGGGTGCATATTTAATACGGTTCGATTTTTCTATATCTGAACAGTATATTAATAATTTGGGGAAATTATTACTTGTTTTTATACCTATAAAAGTCACAATATTTTATTTTTTTGGTTTGTACGGGGGAATGTACAGATACACCAGTATCTGGGATTTAATAAATATATTAAAAGCAACTTTCGTTTCCTCTCTGTTTTTAGTTGCATTCTTTGGTTTTACCATATTTTTTGAGGGTATCCCAAGGTCTATCTTTTTGTTGGATTATATTCTTATTACTCT
>CAZNQF010000134.1:3293-5376 GCA_964575125.1 uncultured bacterium | reverse complement strand
ATTCTATTTATTATTTACCAGTAGACTATCAAGATAAAGAAATATTTGTAAAAAGAAAACCATTGTCAAAAAATGCAAAAAGAGCAGGTTGGCAGGGGTTTTACTATGATTTAAAGAAAATTAATAAAGATACTATAAAAAGAATCTTGTAATGAAGGCGACACGGCAAGTTATTTTATTGTTATAGGTGTGAACTTTCCGCTTGATTTATCAAAGGAAAGTATTAATAATTATTAATCTAGTTTATAATTTTATCAACTAAATGTTATTATCTTAATAAAATCATTTTCTTAGTCTGCTCAAATGATACTGTTTTTAATTGATAAAAATAAATGCCACCACTTACCGATATGCCGTTTCTATCTTTACCATCCCACTTAACAGATCTATATCCCGCCAAAATATGGGCGTCCTCTAAAACCATAATCTCTCTACCTAGCATATCAAATATTTTGATTGATACAAAACCATCAGAAGGGATATGATATTGAATCGTAGTGATAGGATTAAATGGATTTGGGTAATTTTGGAGCAACGCAAATTCTTCCGGAATATTCCGAAATACAATATTTATTTCCTTTAGCTCCATACCACCACTAAATGTAGCATGTATATTATCTGAGATTATATCTCCATACATAAATACTAATTTTTCCTCCATTATCGCACCATCTAAAACATCTGTTGTAGGATCATCTCCATAGACAGCTCCCGTTCTAAGTTTACCGTCTTCCAATATTTCCATTTCTCCAACTAGTAAACCACTATGGGTTAAAATATTGACTTTTTCACCAATTGAATAGAATAAATCTTTAAATATTGCTTGTCCATTCAAAAACATAAAGTTATTTGTTTTAACAATATCCTGATTTACTTTCATAGATAGTTGTTTTGCCATGAATCCGGAAGGTAAAGGATAAATAAAATCTCCAACCTCCTCATTAACTTTTATGGCATATCCATGTTGATTCTCTAGAGCGGTCAATGTATTTAATTCGGGGTCACCAATAGGATTGAAAAATGTTGCACCATTTTCTCCAAAACCAGTTACATAAACTAGATTGCTATCTGCTATTAACTCTGTAAAGGCCTCTTCCGGTAACATATTTTGCTGGAACCAATATGCAAGGATACTCCATCCTTCTATTAATTCTATGGAATAATCGGGAACAATCGGAAAACCATTTTGGGATAAGGGATATACCTCATTTGTTTTAACCCAATATCCTTTGCCTGTTTCAAGAGACACTAAAGTATTTAATGATGGAGAACCAAAAGGATTGAAAAAGCTTGAACCATAATCATTGAAACCTGTAACAAAAACTAAATTACCATTAGAAATTTGTTCATCAAAAATGATATCAGGTTGAGTCTCATTTAACACAATATCAAATGACATAAGGTTCCATCCTGTGTTCAAATCAACAATATCTACTTCTTCTAGATTATTTACAGAGATTAATACTGAGTCCGAAACACTTACATTATTAGAATCTGTCACAGTTAAAGTAAATAGATATTCAGAGTCAATGTACACTTCGGGAGCAGTGAAAGAGGTTTGTGAATCTGTCGGGTCATCAAAAATAATTTCTTCCCCAGAATACCATGAAAAATTGACATCTCCTTCAACATCAAAGCCATATCCATTCAAAAAGACTTCCTCTCCCTCATCCACCATCATATTATCACCAGCATCCACAACAGGGATATCGTTCACTGAATTAACTTCAATTAATAACTGATGAGCAACAATTCCATTTTGTCCATCATTTGCAACAATATCAATTGTAGAGCTACCGCTACTATCTAGAACAGCATTTATCACAAGTGTCCCTGATGCTTCATAAATTTCTAAATCAATCCATGATAAATCTTCTCCAGTATGGGAGAATGTCAAATCATCACCATCAATATCAACTGGATTTAAAATTAATACAAAATAGGGATTAATAAAATCTTCGTTCAAAATTATATGTTCTTCACTCAATGAAAATTCAGGTAAATCATTAACAGGAAGAACGGTCAAAATAAATTCTTCAATAGTCACAGATTGCCCATCAAATGCGGAAACTGTTATCAAAGT
>CAZNQF010000134.1:0-3283 GCA_964575125.1 uncultured bacterium | reverse complement strand
TGAACCATTCCAATTTAACATAGGAGTTATAATTAAATTTGAATTGGTTATATCTAATAAAACATTTTGATTATCACTCTCAGCTGTGATAGAAACACTATCACCATCAACATCTGAAACATTAATTGTAATAGTCACTAATGAGTCCTCATTTATATTATAATTTGGAATTTCTTCAATTACAGGTGGATCATTTACATTGAATACTTCTAGAACAAATATTTGATGAATTACAGTATCTCCATCACTTACTATTAAATCCATATTGTGCAATCCAACATTATCATTAGTTGGTATTCCCGTGATAATATTTCCTTCAAATGAGAGCCAATCCGGTATTTCCAGGACTGAGAAGTTCAACTCATCACCAACATCTTCATCTGAAGCTGTCATAACATAATTGTATAATTCATCCTCATTTATTTCTGTCAATGGAACACTAGTAAATATTGGAATATCGTATGTATTTAGTACGGATAATGTAAATGATTGCTGTATGGATTCTATACCATCGCTTACCGATAAAGATACTAGATATTCTCCCACATCATCATTTAATGGGATACCACTAATTAAGTTATTACCATCAAAATTGAGCCATGCAGGTAACTCTATGGTTTCAAAAATTAATTCGTCACCAACATCAACATCTACTGCTGACATGGTGTAACTATAAAAATTATCTTCCAATATTTCTAAAGTTGGAACACTTGTAAATTCCGGAAAATCATTAACCTGTGAAACACTTAGGGTAAAGGTCTCAGAGTCTGTTAAAATGCCATCACTCACTGTTACTGTGACTACAGCTGTACCGTTGTAGTCCTCTGTAGGGGTTAAGGTCAATTCATCTTCTACTACACTTACACTGACATTCGCGTTATCACTCACTGCACTGTAACTTAAAGAATCTCCATCTATATCTTCTGAACTTAGTGTAACTATCAATAAACTGTCTTCCGCCATTTCCTGATCACTGATATCTGTAAGCAGTGGGGCATCATTAACCGGAGAAACAATTATTTCCACTTGATCAGAATCAATATCTCTTCCCTGAGAATCACTTACGATGAATGTCAATATTTCTGTTCCAAACCAATCAGGCCCAGATTGAACTGCTACCGTTAATCCGTCTATATTTACCATTAATTCCTCATTACCTTCAACAGATAGAGATAAGGGATCAAAGTCCACATCTTGCACATATTCAACAAAACTAAGAATTATTGATTCATCTTCATTAAATGTAAAATTATCCGGGAGTTCAATTATTGGAGCATCATTCACAGGTGTAACCGTCAAAATAAATATGGTCGAGTCTGATAGCTCTCCATCATTTACTGAAACACCCACTTCTGTAGTTCCATTATAATTTTGACTGGGTATCATAGTAAGATTGTTTCCATCAATAGATAACGTAACCACATCTGATGGATTTGTCGTCCAGGCCTCTAGTGCTAAAGAATCATCCTCAATATCAAATGTGGAGATCTCAATTGTTAGTGAAACTTCTTCCAAAGTCGTTTGAGAAGAAACTTCTTCAATATCAGGAGCATCATTGACGGGTTCAATTATTAATGTAAATGAGGTAGAGTCAAATAAAAATCCATCAGAAACTTCTATAAATATTTCAATATTTCCATAAAAATTATCAGCTGGAATCAATAGTGCCTCATCAAAATTTTGCTGAATTGTAATATGTTCAGGTACATTACTTGTAACATTATAAGTCAGTTCATCGCCATCAATATCTTCAGCGGTATACGTGAGAGTTAAAGGTATATCTTCTAGCGTTGACTGCTTCTCAATTTCTGGTAAAACTGGAAAATCATTCACAGCTGTAACAACTACAGTTACTGTATCAGAGTCAATCGCACGACCTTGAGAATCATCAACAGTAAATATTATGTTTTCTTCGCCAAACCAATTTGGGGAGACAGTAAACTCAACATCAAATTCTGTGATATCAATATTTATATTTTCATCTCCCGTATATGACAATGATAAATCATCCTCATCTATATCAGAAATAAAATTTGTAAAATCTATTGTAGATGATTCATCTTCCAGTAATGAAAAACTTTCAGGTAGATTAATCATCGGAGCATCATTTACAGGAAGAACTGTTAATGAAAAGATTTCATTAACGGAATATTCTAGATCTGATACAACCACATTTACAATAACCTCCCCATTATAATCTTGATTCGGAATAAGCGAAAGCAGATTACCAACTAGATTAACACTTACATCCTGTGGACTATCGCTTGTTGCGCTATATTCTAAATCATCGCCATCTACATCTGTTCCACTTAACTCTATGGTCAGTGGGATATCCTCATCTGTTACCTGTGCTCCAATTAGCGACAATTCAGGAGCATCGTTCACTGGTAGAACTGTAATATTTAAGCTGTCTGTATCAATTGCTCTTCCTTGTGAATCATTTACAGTAAATGAAACAGACTCTGCCCCAAACCAATTAGTTAGGGAAGTAAAAGTAATGATGTATCCGTTAATTTCGATAAAAATATTTTCATTTGGTTCAGAGCTCAAACTAAGTTCATCTTCATCAACATCATCTATATAATTCACAAAATTTTGTATTAAACTTCCATCTTCAAGAAAACTAAATCCATCAGGTAAATTTATCTCCGGCTGATCATTTACAGGCAAAACATTCAACGAAAATATTTCACTATCTGATAACTGTCCATCTGACAATGTTACATTTATATTTACACTACCATTATAATTTTCAGAAGGAGTAATTATTAAAATTGAATCCACTATTTCTACAGACACAAATCCTGGGTTATCACAAAATGCTGAAAAAATTAATGAATCATTTTCAATATCTGTACCTGATACATTAACATTCATAATTGAATCTTCTAACATTTCTAAATTTCCAATTGGAAAAAGGATTGGTGAATCATTTACAGGAGATACAACAACTATTAAACTATCGGAATCAATTGCTCTACCTTGAGAATCATCAACTGTAAAATATACAATTTCATTTCCAAACCAATTAGCTGTGGATGAAAACGTAACTTCAAACTCATTAATATTAACAATAATATTTTGCGATCCCAATGAGCTTAAACTTAGAGCATCGTTATCATCATCTAATAAAAAGATCGAGAAATCAGTTGTTAAGGATTCATCTTCCTCAAATTCTAAATCTGAAGGAAGTTCAAAGACAGTAGCATCATTAATCGAGATATCGGAAACTACAAAAATATCATTATCTTTTAACTCGCCATCTGTTACAGAAACATTTATA
>CAZNQF010000133.1:4530-5388 GCA_964575125.1 uncultured bacterium | reverse complement strand
ATTTAAAGTTGCAAATTCCAGCAGGGCATGCGAACCCTGCTCCGCCTGTAGGTCCCGCATTGGGACAGCAAGGCGTTAATATTATGGAGTTTTGTAAAGCATTTAATGCAAAAACGCAGGATCAGCCTGGGATGCTTATTCCAGTTGAAATCACAGTCTATGCGGATAGAAGTTTTACTTTTATAACAAAAACTCCTCCTGCTTCAACGTTACTAAAGAAAGCAGCAAAATTGGAAAAAGGTTCAGGTGTGCCTAATAAAGAAAAAGTGGGCACTGTCACTGTTAAGGACCTTGAAGAGATCGCTGAACTGAAAATGAAGGACTTAAACGCTAACACGTTAGAATCAGCAGTTGAGATGATTAGGGGAACTGCGGTTAGTATGGGTATTACAGTTTCGGGCTAGGTAGAGGATTAAAAAATAATAATATGACAATAGGTAAATATAGAAAAACAGCGCAAGAAAAAATTGACAGAATGGTATCATATCCGTTAGGGAAAGCGGTAGAGATGGTTAAGGAAGCTTCTTATGTAAAATTTGATGAAACTGTAGATATGTCTGTAAATCTTGGGGTAGACCCTCGGCACGCAGAGCAGAATATTAGAGTAACGACCGGTTTGCCAAATGTGACTGGAAAGTCTGTAAAGATTTTGGTTATCACTAATGATTCAAAATTTAAGGAAGCAGAGGATGCGGGAGCTGACTTTGTAGGCCATAAAGAATATTTAGATAAAATAAAGTCAGGCTGGTCAGAAATTGATAAAATTGTAGCTACTCCTGACATGATGGGTGAGCTAGGGAAGTTAGGGAAAATATTAGGTCCAAAAGGGTTGATGCCTAATCCGAAGGTTGGTACAGT
>CAZNQF010000133.1:1186-4406 GCA_964575125.1 uncultured bacterium | reverse complement strand
CAAAACTGGTATAATTCATGTTCCCTGTGGAAAAGTTTCTTTTGGGGCTGACGCTCTTGTTGAAAATATTAAAACGATTTATTCGACTATTATGAAAGCGAGGCCCGCATCAGTTAAGGGGCAATATCTCAAAAAAATGACTATTTCCTCTACTATGGGGCCAGGGGTAAAAATTGATTATTCAACTATAAGGTAATTTACGATGCCAAGTAATTTTAATAAAGAACAAGTTGCGGAACTCACAGATAAGCTGGAAAAGGCTAAAGCGATCTATTTTACAGATTATTTAGGCTTAGATGTAGGCGGGATTACTGAGTTACGTAAAGAATGTTTTCAAAAAGAAGTAGAATTTAGAGTTGCTAAAAATACATTAATTAAATTAGCAGCTAAAAATAATAAGATTGAGGGTTTGGATGATTTTTTGTTGGGTCCTACTGCTCTTGCGATTTCCTATGATGAGCCAACCGTTCCCGCAAAAGTCATTAAAAAATTTGCTAAAACTCATCAAAAGCCGGAAGTGAAGGGAATCTTGTTTGAAGGTGAAGTATTGCAGCAGGATCAGTTTGATCGAATTGCTTCGCTGCCTTCTAGAGAAGAAATCTTATCCACTTTTGTCGGTACAATTCAGAGTCCTCTGACAGGATTTGTTAGAGTGTTAAATGCCTCTATGGTGAAAATGGTGGGTGTGTTAACAAGTTTAAAAGATTCAGAAAATAATTAAATAAATTCGTAAAGGAGTTAATAAAATGGCTGTAAAAAGAGAAGATGTTTTATCTTACCTTGAGGAATCAAATATGGTGGAGATTTCCGAGTTAATTAAGGATATTGAAGAAAAGTTTGGCGTTACGGCTGCTGCGCCGGTGGCTGCAGTTGCTGGTCCGGCGGCAGGCGATGGTGGGGCCGCGGAAGAAAAAACAGAATTTAACGTTGTATTGTCTGAGATTGGTCAACAGAAAATCAATGTTATAAAAGCTGTTCGTGGTATCACAAGCTTAGGCTTGAAAGAGGCTAAAGAGTTAGTAGATAGTGCTCCTAAGGCAGTAAAAGAGGGAGTCAGTCAGGCGGAGGCAGATGAGATAAAGACTCAATTAGAAGAAGCAGGCGCGACGGTAGAAATTCAATAGTCGCTGCTGTTGTCATTTATAATTATTTCATCAAATCGAAAAAAAGGAGGCTTCCTTGAAAGCCAATAAATCTGTGGGTAAAGATAGGACTTCATTCCAAAAGATCCCATTTTTTGTAAATCTTCCTGATCTTTTAGATTTGCAAAAAGAATCATATCAGCAATTCTTGCAGGAGGAAGATTCTGAGGAGGAAAGGCGACCTATTGGTCTCGAAGGTGTATTTAGGAATATTTTCCCACTTGAGGATTCGCATAGGAATTATATTCTTGAGTATAAAAGCTACTATTTAGCTACTCCAAAATATACAGCAGGGGAGTGTATTGATAGAGGTGTAACTTTTTCTGCGCCTTTGAAGGTTCGTCTGATCCTTCATATTACTGATGAAGAAAATCGTAACAAGTATTCACAGTCTATTGAGGAAGACGTTTATTTTGGACACATCCCTTATATGACTGAAAAGGGGACATTTATCATAAATGGTGCAGAGCGTGTTGTAGTTTCTCAGTTGCATAGATCCCCAGGAGTATTTTTCGATGAATCAGTGCATCCAAATGGGACAAAGCTTTTTCAGGCAAGGATCATTCCGATTAGAGGTTCATGGATAGATTTTACAACAGATATTAACGATAGTTTGTTTGTCATAATTGACCGAAGAAGAAAGTTCCCTGCTACGATGCTATTAAGGTGTTTAGGGTTTTCTTCAAATTCAGATATTTTTAAAGCATTTAAATGTATTATGAAGCTGGACTTACGAAAAGGCTCTCCCGAAGAATACATCGGTTCTTCAATTGTTGATGATATTGTAAATGAACAAACGGGAGAAATTCTTTGTGAAAGTAGCTCTGAGTTAACATTAGAATTGTTGGAAGAGCTAAAAGAAGCTGGCATATCAGAGGTTGAAATTGTAAATGGAAATAAAAATTTTGATGCTCAAATATTATTAAATACAATAGCAAAAGATCCCTCTCATAATACAGAAGAGGCTTTGGGAATTGTTTATCAATTAATTCGAACAAGTGAGCCTCCTAATCTAGAGACTGCTCAAAAATTTATTGAAAGAATGTTTTTCAGTCCTAAGAAATATGACTTGGGACAGGTAGGGAGATATAGGCTAAATCAGCAGTTCGGGTTAGATATTGATGTTGAAGATACCGTATTAACCATCGATGATATTATTAAAGTAGTATTATTTCTGATTGAAATGAGGAAAGGTGAGCGAGGGACTGATGATATAGATCATTTGGGAAATCGGCGTGTTCGGACAGTTGGAGAGCAATTGCGAGATCAGTTTAATATTGCTTTAAGTCGAATGTTGAGAACTATTTATGAGCGAATGAATCTCCGTGAAGCAGAATCAATTACTCCTCAGGATTTAATTAATTCGAGAGTTGTGACAACAGTTATAAATACATTTTTTGGAACTAGTCAGTTAAGTCAGTTTGGAGATCAAACTAATCCATTGGCTGAGATTACACATAAACGACGTATATCAGCGTTGGGGCCAGGAGGTCTTACAAGAGAAAGGGCAGGATTTGAAGTTCGAGATGTCCACTACACGCATTATGGGCGTCTTTGTCCAATTGAAACTCCTGAAGGTCCTAATATAGGACTGATCTCATCGCTAGCTTTAATGGCAAAAATCAATAAACATGGATTTATTGAGGCTCCCTACCGAAAGGTTGAAAGTGTATCTAAAAAAGCGAACGCTACAAATGAGATCGAATACCTTTCTGCTGATGAGGAAGACAGGGTATTAATAGCTCAATCAAATGCTAAATTAAACAAAAATGATCAACTTGTGGATAAAATGTTGAGAGGAAGAATAAAAGGTGATTTCCCTGTCGTTACTCCACAAGAAGTAGATTTCATGGATGTTTCTCCTAATCAGCTTCTTAGTGTTGCGGCGGCTTTAATTCCTTTTTTGGAGCATGATGATGCAAATCGTGCGCTAATGGGGTCGAATATGCAAAGACAGTCCGTTCCATTAATGAAGCCAACAGCCCCCTTAGTTGGAACTGGACTTGAAAGAGTTGTTGCAAAAGATTCTCGTACTTGTGTTGTTGCTCCGGAGAGTGGTGAGGTTGTCATGGTGGATT
>CAZNQF010000133.1:0-1176 GCA_964575125.1 uncultured bacterium | reverse complement strand
CAGAAAGAATAGTTTTAAAAACTGAAGAGGTCCCTGATACACTGCGGTTGGTAAAAGCGGACAATTTAATTGAAGTAAAATTAAAGAAATATGTACGTTCAAACCAGAACACCTGTCATAATCAAAGGCCTTTAGTCTCTGAAGGGGATAAAGTAAAAAAAGGTGATATTATTGCAGATGGTGCATCAAGTCAAAATGGAGAATTGGCGTTAGGGCAAAATGTGATGGTGGCGTTTATGCCTTGGAGAGGTTATAATTTTGAAGATGCGATTGTAATTAGTGAGCGATTAGTAAAAGAGGACCTATTTACATCCTTGCATTTAAATGAAGTAGACCTAGAAGTGCGAGATACAAAAAGGGGTGAAGAAGAGCTTACTGCAGAGATACCTAATGTAAGCGAAGAGGCTACCAAGGATATAGATGAAAACGGAATTATTAGGGTTGGAGCAACAATAAAGGAGGGAGATATAATTATCGGGAAGGTTACTCCAAAAGGAGAAACTGACCCTACCCCAGAAGAAAAGCTATTGAGAGCAATTTTTGGTGAAAAAGCGGGAGATGTTAAGGATGCTTCCAAAAGAGCTACTCCAGGAATAAGGGGTGTTGTTATTGATACCAAGTTATTTGAAAAGCATGTGCGAAGGTCAAGAGCAGAAGACAGGAAAAAAATATCGAGTTTTCAAAAAGAATCAAAGGAGCAAAAGTCATCTTTATTAAATAATAGAGATTCAAAATTAATTGAATTAATGAAATCTCAAACGTCTGCAGGGATAAAAGACAGATCGAATGGTCGTACCCTTATAAAAAAAGGTACAAAGCTTACGCTAAAACGGTTAAAAACATATGACCTTGAGCGATTTTCCCAAGAAACTCCATGGATAGAAGATGGAGAGTCATGGCAAAAAATTAGGACTATATGGAGATCGTTTCGAAAGGAGTGGCAAAGAATTGAATCTCAGTTGGAAAGGGATGTTTTTACCTTAAAAATTGGAGATGAGTTACAGCCTGGCATATTGCGACTTGCAAAAGTACTGATTGCTAATAAAAGAAAAATCCTTGTTGGAGATAAAGTTGCAGGGCGACACGGTAATAAAGGTATTATTGCTGCAATTGTTCCCGAGGAAGATATGCCATTTATGGAAGATGGGAGACCAATTGATATTATTCTGAATCCTC
>CAZNQF010000132.1:0-5408 GCA_964575125.1 uncultured bacterium | reverse complement strand
GTAGCCATTCGAGTAGCTCAACTCTGCTTCGCAGGTCCCCCGGCTGGACGCCCCACTGCTCTTCGATGACCTCTAGGGATTCCTCCTCCATCCAGGATTGGACCACAAGTACTCCCTTCATCCTGCGCTCTTCTTCGAGGTCTATCGAATCAGCTAGAAGCTCCCTCTCACGCCCATGGAGGGCCTCTTGGATTGCTTCGAAATCGTTTTTTCTTGGCCATAGTGGTAGGAAGTCTGGGGTGCATGCAGCCAGATGTAGGAGGCTCAGTGGGGATAACTGGCCAACATCATCTTCACCTGATAGGATGGACATTGCTTTCTTCAGTCCGTCGTGGATAATCTTTCCCGAGATTGGGTTTAGATAAAGTCGGGCGATTCTAGATCCTAGGCTAGTTGATGAGTATGTCATCGCAGAAGGCTCCGGTAGCGTTGTTTCGGCCGATTCGTAGAGGCTTGCCTTGCGGAAACCGAATATTGCCGGACCTCTCCTTGGCGCTAGACGCCTTCCACGTACCTCATCCTTCGGCAATATTTCCAATCCCGGAATTTCTGTTGCGGAGTCCACCCATGCGGGCATCTCATCTTCCCAGTCTTCTTCTACCGGTTTTTTCGACTCTTCATCCAGAATCCTGTTTCTCACCTCCTCGGACTCCCCTGTCCTCTCGATCATCCCGTTGTTAGCAAGCCAGCATAACACATCATCCACTCTTTCCTCTAGATTCTCCGGGTCCATCTGAGTCGACAGGAAAGTCTTGCTCAGGAATCTTGTGATTGAGTCCCTGTCTTGTATTCCTGCGGTGGCAATTATCGAAAGTAGGTGCGTGAGTAACGCTCCGTCTTCCTCGGCACTCATGGCGTTCGGGTTCGCTAATTTCGATGTCACTTCCTCTGTCTCTCCCATGAGGTATCGTTCTACCAAATTCTTCTCCTCTTCTGCGCTTTTGGATACCAAGAAAGCCTCTCCAAAGTCATCGAATCCAGGCCTGCCAGCCCGCCCCATCATCTGCCTAATCTCCATGACAGGGAGTGGCATGCTCCTAGCTGCAGCAGTGCTCCACCTCTTAGTATCCCTAGCCGCCACTCTACTCGCAGGTAGGTTGCTTCCTTGGGCCAGTGTTGGCGTGGCTACTGCGCAAAACAGATGTCCTTCCCTGAAACCCTTCTCGATCATCTTCCTGTGGGAGGAGGTTAGTCCTGCATGGTGGAAAGCTACGCCCCCCCTGACAGATTCTGAAAGTGCCTTCACCGTGGCCGAAGTTCCTTCGCTGCTTGCAATCTCACTCGAGCACGCCTCCAACCTCTGCACGGTGTCCGCTGGAAAACCCTCATCAGATGAGATTCTGGATTTGACATGCTTGGCCAGTTCTCGGGCCTCTTTCTGAGCCGATGATCTGGATGAAACGAAGACTAGTAATTGCTTCTCTTGGGAAATCGTATCTTCCAATACAGCATGGAGATTCTTCTGAACACCCCCTTCTAGTCTCTTTTCTTCAGGCAACCTTACTTCCTTTCCAACTGGGCTCTCTACGGAGTGGTATCTCATGTCAAGGCCAGTGAGGGTTCCCGAGTACAGTGCTACTGGTCTCCAATCTGAAACAATCAGTTCTGCACCTAGCCACTTTGCCATTTCCTCTGCATTACCCACTGTTGCAGAGAGGGCCAGCAACTGCACGTCGGGTCCACCATGTCTGATTCTTGATAGTAGAATCTCTAGGGTTGGACCTCTGCTGGGATCCTGAAGGAGATGGAATTCGTCAGCCACGACGATTCCTATGTCATCCAGAAGTTCCGGCCTCCCCCTAACCAGAGAATCTAGCTTTTCGCTCGTGCAGACAAGTATGTCCGAGTCCTCAATGGATGACATCTCGCTACTCCTGTCGCCTATGGCAAGTCCAACACTAAGTCCAACTTCGTTACCAATCTCCCTCAGTTCCTCAAATTTCTCAGATGCAAGAGCCTATAGTGGGACGATGAATATTACCCATTGACCCTTCAATTCGTTGGATATCCTGTTTGCCATTGTGATGTACGCAATCAGTGACTTGCCGCTCGCTGTTGGAATTGCAAGCATCAGATTTGATCCACCTAATGCGTAGGGCAGAGCCTCTGCCTGAGGAGGGAAAAGTGAGGAGATTCCCCATTTTTCCTTTAGGAATGATTTCAAACTATTATTGAAATCGAACTTATCGAGACTAACGTTTGCACTTACGGCCTCATCGTCCATGGTATGACAATAATTCGGCCGTTCTAAAGGATGCCGAATACTCAACTCCATCTATGGAAAGCAGGATGCCCTTCCTTTACAGACACGAACACACCTTCACCCTTTGCGCACAAGTTTCCATCGCAGGTGAGAGTCATCCTAACGTTAGCCCTGTCTTCTTCGATACTGACCACTTCTCCTTTGACAGTAAGGACCGGTCCGAAGGGAGTAGGCCTCCTGAGTTGGATGCTATAGGAAGCAGTAACTGTACACGGAGGGGCATCTTCTCCGGACTGTTCCATTAGGGCCATCGCAGCGGTCCAGTTACCATGGCAGTCGAGTAACGCGCCGATTATTCCTCCGTTGATCATACCCGGAAAAGCCTGGTGTTCCTCTTTTGGCTGGAACTCCATATGGAGGCCACGTTCGCTTCTGAAAGAGCGAATCATTAACCCATCGGGGTTTGCCGGACCACAGCCGAAGCAGATACTATTTGGTGCATGCTTCTCTTGTACCGACTGCCCCTCTCCATGGCCCATGGGCACCATTGAATGCTAGAGGGAATTGAATATTACCATGAATTCCCATCCGCATTGTATTAATTCGCCAATCCTTCCGGAGATTGGTGGCAACCGACAAATCCCCCGATGAAGAATCCTCGGAACAACCAGTTCCGGCACAGCCGGCGCCAAGGGCAAAGAGGAGAAGGTATGCTCCGATAAAGATTGCAAACCAAATCCCGAAGAGGAGACGGATGGAGATAGAGAAGGCACTCGGAGAGGTCACTGAGACTCCTGCTAAGTGGTCTAGAAATGGTGGTACAAAGAATCACAATTTTCTGAAGAAGCGTATCAAGCCGGGCACAATTCGACACATAGAGTATGATCTTCTCGACGTTGACATCGGAGAGTCTTGGCCGGTCCCTGTCAGCGTCGTACATGGTTCAAGGCCCGGTCCCGTTGTGACTCTCTTGGGCGCGGTACATGGGGACGAGCTCGTTGGGCCCCTAGCACTGACATACCTATGTGGACCAAACTTCATGGGGGAGGACAGGCTAATTGACCCAAACGCAATTGCAGGAACCATCCGGATTATCCCAATCATCAACCTCCCAGGTTACAGGAGGCGGACAAGATACTTCCCCGATCGTAGGGATCTGAACAGGTCCTTTCCAGGAAACCCAGACAGCAACACCACTTCTAGAGTGGCAAGCGGTGTCTGGAAAAATCTAGTATTAGGCAGCGACTACATCATTGACTTCCATAGCGCTGCAAAGGGCCGAACAAACGTTCCCCAAATTAGGGCGAATCTGGCCCATCCTAGCAGTAACAGGATCGCTCGGGGTTTTGGGATTGAGACAATCCTTGACAGCGAGGGGCCGAGGGGATCTCTTCGTAGAACCGCAAATGAGAACGACATGGCATGCATCACATTCGAAGGAGGCGGGCCAGATGAGGCGGATCCCGAGTCAGTCCAGATTTCGATGTATGGGATAATCAATATTCTCCGAACACTGAGGATGCTTCCAGGTTACCCCAGCAAACCACGTTTCAGGATGCTAGCCTCCGGATCAGTCTGGATCCGCTCAGACCAAGGAGGCCTGCTAGATGTATTAGCCCCTGCAGGAAGCTTCGTCGAGGAGGGAGAGATCGTTGCTACTGTCACGGATCCAGAGATTCCTGGTGAGAGCCACGACATCCTCTCACCCGTCCAAGGACTTCTGATTAGTACTGCTACGCATCCATTCGTGAACTCCGGGTCTCCAATTGGACATCTTCTTCCGGTAAAGAGGGGTGTATCGACGCTGAAGAGTAGACTAGACGATGAGGGATGCCTCATCATCAGTGGCTCGGACGGAGACCCTCCCTGGAGGGATGACGAAGACATCGAAGACATCGCAATCTTCGGAGAGTGGTCTGGTGGTTCTCCAGATGCTGAGTGGGGTCCTTCAGACTCTGTGGACGAAGAGGAAGACAACTAGCCGCTCAATCTTTTGCTTCATCGAAAATCCCAGGAATCTCCGGAGCAGATGGCAGATCCAAGCCCCTGTTCTCCGGCCTGACGCCCAGTCTCTCAGGGGTTACCCCATATGCATCGAGAGCGTCTTGCAGCTTTCTGTTGTGGCCAATCCTGACGCCAGCGAAAACAGATAGGCAGGCGATTCCAATTAGAAATACTACAATCCCGATTACTCCTGCTGAATCAATTAGTGTCGAAACCAGTCCGCTTTGTGGCTCTGGCTCTATCCAGATTACATCGTAAAGGTTCCATGAGAACTCGGTTGACACTCCTGAGTCCACTATTGTAGCCTTCACAATTTGGATTGACGAACCCTCTCCGCAGAGCTGTATTTCAAGGTCAATCTCGGATTCTCTACAGTCGATTGGGGGCAAAACCATCTCCTTTCCATTCTGGCTAGAGTTGGACGTAACCGAGTACTCCCCGAACTTCCATGTGATGGAGCTGTCCACACCACTGGGGATACCTGTCAAGGACATCAGCAATGACTCGTTCGCCGAGTCCCACACCGCTCCGCTTTGAGAGGGATTTGCGTTGATCATGGACGACCTGCTCACTCCCTCGTCAATATCGCCATCGCAATCGTCGTCAACACCATTCCACAGCTCCGAAGCGTTGGGATATGTGCTTCCGACCAGGTCGTTGCACTCTTCGAACTCGTAGAAACCATCCTCATCTCTGTCGTAGTCATATGAAAGGGGGTCGGACATCTTCACCAGGACCTCTGTTCCATCATCCAGACCGTCTTGGTCCGAGTCAGGGTCTTCGGGATTCGTGCTTAGGTTGTGATACTCGTCGAAGTCAAACAACTGGTCTCCATCTGAGTCCAAGAAATAGAAGTCCTCGTCTATTTCCTCGTCGCAGTCGTTGTCCTTCCCGTCGAGAGACTCGGGCTTGTCCGGAGCCCTCTCGAAGTCTTCATCGTCACAGTCCTGGAATGCGTACCATCCATCTTGGTCCAGATCTGGGTCTGTGGAAAGGGGATCGGAGTCGAAGTCCGTTACCTCCGTACCATCAGGCAACCCGTCGTCATCCGAATCTCCATCGTATGGGTCTGTAGAGTGGATGTGGAACTCATCGAAGTCTGTCAGCCCATCCATGTCCGAGTCCATTGTCTGAAAGTCCTCGTCCATTTCCTCGTCGCAGTCGTTGTCCAAACCATCCAGTAGTTCATCGGCTCCTGGTG
>CAZNQF010000131.1:0-5458 GCA_964575125.1 uncultured bacterium | reverse complement strand
CACCCATATCAGCAATAGTACCATCTGGATCTAAGGGTGATGTTGGGTCGCCTGCATCAATACATTGTGAGTTTATCTGAAGTGTAAAATCTCCATTATCAGGATCTAAGAATTGAGGATCTAAATATATTGTATTTTCTCCTAAATTAGTTCCAGGGTCAATTTCGATGTCATCATTAAGGCATTCTCCAAAACAGTTATTTATTTCATTGTTCCAAAAATTATTATAATTCTCTCCAGATATATTAGAATCCCATATTCCATAATTACAATTAGATATAATATTATTAGCAATTACTCCTCCATCACTAAAAGAATTACTAACTGCTGTATAAACATTATTAATAGTATTATTTATTACAAAATTTTGTTCTCCACCTATGTTCGCTAAGATAGAGTTTGATAAAGGATCATTGAGATTACAATATAAATTATCAAAAACATTACCCTCTACAGTCAGGTTGTGACCATCAGAAAATATTGCTATTACACCTGTTACATCAATATTTTTAAATATATTATTTTTTACTAAATAGTTTACTCCCCGAAATATAAATAATGGTTTGGACATATCTATATCAATAAAGGAATTACCAATAAAATTTATATTTGAGGAAGGATGCTCAAATTCAAACATATTAACTGAATAACCATTATAATTCTCAATATCTATATCAAAAATATTATTATTAAATGAAACATTATTTAGATAATTGTAATTCTGTGAAAAAACATTACTGCAATCTAAAATAATTTTATTATTATTAAATTCAATGTTACTGACCTCTCCATAAAAAACATCTATTATATAAGATTCAATTGAATTTGATGAAAAATGAAGGGTTAATTCCTCTATCACAATATTGCTGGCAGAATAAATCAAGGACACCATTTCATTAGTTGGGAATATCTCATTTGTTAAAATAGTATTTTCATAACCAAATCCTTTCAAGGTGATACCATCTTTCATTACAATAGATTCATTGTAAGTACCAGAAGCTACTAAAACTGTATCACCATCTGATGAAGCATCTATTGCAGCTTGGATGGTAGAAAAGGGGTTGTCCTCACTTCCATCATTTGAGTCTGAACCAGATGTGGATACATACCAAGTTGGTCCTTCGTATGGAATCTTTATACAGCGGATAGAAAACCCGAATTTCATACCGTTGCTACTCCGGCCGATCTCTGAGCTACCGTAAATCAGTGTACGGCTCCACGCACTGTAATTACCACTCTGTGTAGAAGACCAAAAGTAACCGAAGTAGCCCATATCACAGTGACTGTATTCGCTGCAAGTGGTACCCCCACCAGGAAGGCCAGTAAATCCACTTTCGTTGGTTGCTCCCGTATTGGGACTATTCCAATACTCTGACACTGGACAGCTACCTTCTGTACATTCCTTCATCTTTCCACCTGCAACGCTTTCTCCTCCTAAATAGTCAGACAATACTGTATACTCTCCATCTGTAGGAACATCCCAACCTTCGGGGCATATACCAGTTTCTAAATCGACAGCATACCAGTTGTACAAGTTTCCATAGGTTTCTGCATTAGATGGGTTATCATTGTAAACTGTATATGCGCCTGTTTCTAAATTACTCCACTCTGAATTACTGTATCCTGTTGATATCTCATCCCCATTCCTGTAATGTGTAACCTTAAGGTTCTCTTTCATCCACAATTGTTCACCAATCTGTATTGCTTTGTATTCATTGCCATCTATGTCAGTTACAAGATCATGAAAGCATGAGCCATTGTTATTTGAGGCATCTGGATTGTAGTTTATCGCTGTGGAATCTGTACATCCAAGTTCTTGATGAAAATAATATGCGCCCATATCAGCAATTGTACCATCTGGGTCATGTGGTGAATTTGGGTCGCCTTCAGCTATACACGGGGAGTCCGGATTAAGCCTTAAATACCAGTTTTCTTTTTCTATAAAAAGTGGATCCTCTGTTAAATTACCTAAACCCCATCCTACAGTCTCATCTGTATAATTGTTGATACCATCTGGGCCATCTTCAATTAAAGAATAATCAACCTCAAGAAGTGTTATTTCATCTATTGGTTGGTCTTTACCAATTATAGAATTTCTTAAAATTGTATGTTCAGAAAAAGCAAGGTCTCCATTGTTATTGTTAAAAGTACTATTTATAATTGTAGAGCCAGGAAGTATTACAGGGTCTAAATACGGAATATTGTCGTAGATAGCACATCCATCTAACACTACTGACCTGTTGCTCCTGATTGCTGCCCCAAAATCAGCTGAATTTGAATATATTTCTGTATCATATATCCAAACAGAAGTTGACCATATATATATACCTCCACCCTTGTGACCCGTTGTATTATTAAATATCTCAAGATTTCTAAAATATGAGTCATTACTAAAATAACAACGGATTCCACCTGCTGTAGATCCAAGGGCGTGGTTGTCCCTAATAATGAGATGTTCTAATGTTGCGCCACCACCTGACATATTTATTCCTGCTCCTTCACCATACTCCGTTAGTCCATTGGTTATAGTAAAATTTATTAATTTAGAATCTTGGTTTTCATTATTAGAGAATAAAACCACTGGCTGCCCATTTGCACCTCCATCTATTATAGTTGAGTCCTTGCTCTGGCCTTGCACAACTATAGTTTTTCCTAAAAAATTAATATTTTCTATATATGTGCCGTTTGATACCAAGACCGTATCTCCATTGACCGAAACATCAATAGCATTTTGTATGGTAGCAAATGGATATTCTTCTGATCCGATATTATACTGTGAGCCTTCAGCAGAAACATGCCATGTGGGACCAGAATAGGGAGGCCCCTGATGAAAATAATTAGAACCCATATCAGCTATAGTACCATCTGGGTCTAAGGGTGATGCTGGGTCTCCTGCATCTATGCAGGGAGAGCTTTCCTGGAGATGAAAGTTGCCACTATCAGGGGCAACAAAGAGAGGATCTGTGTCTATATTTCCTACACCTTCCCAGCCATCCTCTATATCACTGTAGGTGATATTTGGCTCTTCGTCTCCTGAGTATAGATCAATTATTGGTGGACTATTATTCCAGACAATAGAGTTTGTGATTGTGGGATTAGAATTCCATACGAGCATACTGCCGCTGTAATTAGGTCCTGTATTACCAAATATGGTCGCATGGGTAAGCGTGGGAGTAGATTGAAATATACACATTCCGCCAGCAATATTTGCCGTATTACCGCTGATGGTCACATAGGTAAGTGTGGGATAGGAATTTCATATGTACATCCCGCCGGTAAGATTAGTTGCCGTATTTTCACTTATGGCTATATCGATTAGTGTAGGATTGGAACTATACATATAGATCCCGCCGGCATCAGTTCCCGAATTACCAGATATGGTCAGATTAGTCAGGGTGGGATTGGAAAATGATATATACATTCCCCCAACATCGCCAGTTCCGCCAACTATGGTAAGGTCAGAAAAAATATTATTCATGAAATCATCCACTATAATCACCATATATGTCTCTTCAGCATCAATAATAGTTACCTCTTCCCCCTGTCCTATAAGATTTATGTTAGATAGAATAATAATTGGGAAATTTTCACCTGTTGTAGAGGGTGAAATGGTTCCACCTGAAATATTAATTGTGATTATATTTGATGAATTTGGATAAATTTGACTTAAAGCAAAGTCAATATGTTTTAATTGAGTGTCTGCAGTTAAACAATCATTTTCATCGCTCCCCTCTGGAGAAACATAGACATCCTGAGTGATAGCTTCTGATCCTCCTGAGCCCCCTGAAAAATCTACACCTGCTGAATCAACAGTAACCCAGTACTCTGAAACATCTTCATATTCTGAGGCAAATACATCAAAAAATGAACCTGAGAAGTCTATATCTCCCCCATATCCAATAGACTCAAATGTATTCCCTGTTTCAGAGTTGTTGTTTTCAAAAATATTGTTGGAGAATATTATCTCATCATCACGAGTGAGAAAAGGTCTATCGCGAGGTTCGCTTCTATCCTCATCAAACTCTACATCATCCCTATTATTTAATCCGCTGCCACCTCCTCTTCTTGATCTACCTGCGCGGGTTTCTGTTTCTCCACCATTATTTCTGATATAGTTATAGGTAATCTCCGGTAAAGCATGCCAAATCATTAACCCACCACCCATGTAATAAGTAATAACTGCCCCCTCAATCGTTTCCCTTACTCGTGTTCCCTGCCCATTTTGGATGGTAAAACCTGTGAGCTTAGGGCTTATAGCATCTCCATTTTCCGAAGGACGAAAGAGAACACAACTTCCAAAAGGTCCTGAATCTTCATCATAGTTACTTCCATCAATAATAGTTGCATCCCTGTGACTGATGTCACCATCAATAATGAAATGACTGGCAAGTGTGATCTCTCTGTTGATACTTAGGTTCTCGTAATAGATACCATCAGAGACAAGAACAGTGTCTCCATCAGCTGAAGCGTGAATTCCTTCTTGAATCGTGGGAAAATCTGCAGGAATATTGATGGTGGTTGAGAAAAGGGGTACCATCATTAAAACAAAAAAAGTGACTATAGAAAGTATTTTATTCATTAATCTTTAAATAGAGCTGATAGATAATATAGTAATTAGGAATACCTTAATAATTACGATAAATGGTGCTACCCTTCTTAAACTTCTTGTAAAGTGATTTGGTTAAGAATTCTTTTATTTTTTCTACTTGAGGGGCGTACTTAGGTGGAATAAAGCTCACATGATTCTCCTTTTTATGAAAAACTTAAAAAACTAGCAAAACCGTAGTTTAATAATACACTCTGATTTCTCAAAGAACAATGCCTTTAGCTATTTAGTTAGCTCTAGTTTATATCCAGAACATTTATAATATCTATCTATATTGTTTTGATCTAACGTTACAGGGTCCCTATCAGAATGAGCAAATACAGATTGAGGAACTATATCTTTATCATTACTTTTTAACAAGGATTTACTAATATTGCCTTTAAAATAAATATGCCAATATGAATGAAATCTATTAAAGTTTAGTGATTCATACCAATCAAGTGCGCGATTATCATCCCTTGTCCAAGCTTCTAAAAAATCAATATCTTTACTTTTTGCCCAGTCCACAGCTTCTAAAACTAATTTACTAGCTATTCCAGATCTTCTATACTGTGGTAAAACACCGATAGTCCATATCATTGCACCTGTCCCAGATTTCCAGTAGCAAATACTACCATCTATATCATCTTTCTCTAAATCCAGTATCCCAATAATTTTACCATTTATTTCTGCAACTAATTCTAAGCATAAATTATCAAATACAGGTTTTGTAGTATAAACATCATCATAATATGGAGAATCATGGAACGAAAGTAAGCGACACTTGAGCCAGCTCTCTTCATCTGATGAATTATAAGATCTAATTATTAAATCTTTAAGCATGGGATAAATCTACAAAACAAAAAAGCCTCT
>CAZNQF010000130.1:0-5464 GCA_964575125.1 uncultured bacterium | reverse complement strand
TCAAATTTCACAATGGTAAGGACCTTACTGCTCATTCCGTACGCTTCAGTATTCTTCGGCGTATCAATGAGGAGATCGGCTCTCCTCATCGAAAGCAATGGGGTCCCGTTGTCGACGTAAATGTCGTTGACAAATACACAGTGGACATTGTCTGTAATTCTCCTTTTCCAACGATTACGGCCTATATGCCAATTCTGTCGATTTTTGAGGAAGGTTACTATTCCGATAACTCGAAAGAGTTTCTGGCATTAAATCCGATGGGATCAGGCCCATTTCGTCTGGAGGAATTCAAGCCAGACGAAGTTCTCAAGGTGGTTCGTAACGACGACTACTGGGGCCAGAAGCCTATAATTAAGAGGGTTGAAGCGCCTTATATCGGGGAATCGGCTACCAGAGTTGCCGCACTTCTTGCAGGTGATATCAGTTTAACCAAATGTGACGCCCAGGATTTCGATAGGATTGATTCAAGTGGTGTCGCAAAAATGACTGCTATACCGGGCAACCGTATCGTCATATGTTGTTTCAACTATGAAATGGAACCTTTCAATAATAGGAAAGTTCGTCAGGCAATCAACCATGCAGTAAATCAGCAGGAAATTAACGAGGTGTATATAAAGGGATCAGGCGAATTGCTGGGAGGACCAATTCCTTCGACTGTATTCGGACACAATCCAGATCTTGAGCCTTACGAATATAACCCCGCCCTGGCAAAGCAAATGCTTGCCGAAGCTGGCTATCCTAACGGCTTCAAGACGCGAATTGAGGTTGTTCCACAATGGATGATCTCTGGCATGGAGATTACACAGGCACTCGTGAACTATCTTCGCGAAATCGGCATAGAAGCCGAAATTGAAGTCCGCGATGCTGGAACTTTAGCTGGACGAATTACGTCTCGTAAAGCTGGCCCGATGTATATGTTGAGTTGGGGAGGAAATAGCACTTTCGATTCAGACAGTTATATCGGAGCTTTGCTGGGGAAAGGCGCATGGTCTACCAGTGACATACCAGAGGTTGACACACTGGTTGCCCAAAGTCGGGCAACAGCAGACAGCCAGGAACGCCTCGGGTTATTTCAGAAAGCAGGAGAAGTTGCCCGGGAAGATGCGCCTTGGGTGTTTCTTCACCTCCAACCGAACGCTTACGGCGTGAGTCTTAACCATAACTGGCAAGCCAGAGCCGACGAGATGATGCCGCTATGGTATACCAAAAAGGTCTAATGTAGGCCCTCTAAATGGGCAAATACCTCGGTCGCCGCCTCTTTCATTCGGTCATCGTTTTATGGGGTGCGGCGACGCTGGTATTTGTTATTCTTCACCTCTCGCCCGGAGACCCGGCTGTAAACCTCGTTGGGGAATCAGCAACAGAAGAACAGTTTGCTCTCGTCCGTAAATCTCTAGGCCTAGACCAACCCCTCCATCAACGCTACCTCACATATCTAAGCAACCTGATCCGGGGGGACCTGGGCAAATCATGGTTTGTCGGCCAGCCCACAGTTGACATGCTGCTTGAGCGTCTGCCTGATACGCTTGAACTGACCATTACCGCTGCTCTATTTGGAATTCCCATCGCAATCGCTTTAGGAGTTTTAGCTGCAGTGTGGCGTGGCACCTTTCTCGATTACATGGCTAATTTCTCTGCACTCTTTGGTATCTCGACACCTTATTTCTGGCTGGTTGTGATGCTAATTCTATTGTTTGCGGTAGAAATGCGATGGTTACCTGCGATGGGCAGAGGCCCGGATTTCACATTGGTTATCAAGGATTTGTTTCATGGTAACCCAGAGACACTCCTACAATGGGCTCGTCACATTGTCCTGCCAGCAATCACTCTTGGAACCTGGCTCATGGCAATAATCACACGTCTTACACGGACAGACATCTTGGAAAATCTGGGACGGCCATATGTCATGGTTGCAAGGGCCAAAGGCATGAGTCGCGGAGGTGTAATACTGCGTCACATTCTTCCGAATTCTATGATTTCTGTGACGACGATCATTGGGCTGGAGGTCGGGGCACTGCTCGGCGGTGCGAGCGTCACCGAGGCTGTATTTGGTTGGCCGGGCATGGGTCGCTTGCTGATCGAGTCTATTAATAGGCGTGATTATCCTGTTATCCAAGCGGGCGTTCTCTTGACGGCGTTTATTTTTGTTTTCGTGAATATCTTGATCGACCTTCTCTATGTCTACCTGGATCCTCGAATCCGCCTAAATAACAAGGAGAACTAGGAAATTGAATTTATCAGGAAAACGATTCTTGTCAGCCTTGAAAGGCAACTATCTGGGACAGTTGGCACTGGTTGTCGTCATAGTTTTGTTGACGATGGTTCTATTTGCACCCTACATCTCACCCCATGATCCCAACAAGTTCAATCTGCCGGAGCGTAACAAACCACCGGTATTTCTCATGGATGGTGATTGGAAGTATCCCCTAGGAACTGACCCCCATGGCCGCGATGTATTAAGTCGCATAATTCACGGTGCGAGAGTCTCATTGGGAACAGCGACGGCTGGTGTCTCTATAGCTGTCTTTGTGGGAGTTATCCTGGGAATATGCTCGGGCTATCTCGGTGGAGTTTGGGATAGTGCTATTATGCGTTCGGTCGATGTGCTGTTGTCGATTCCTCTAATACTAATGGCTCTAATCGTAGTCGCCATTCTGGGCGCCCATCTCGTTAATATCATAATTGTGATGGGCGCAGCTGGTTGGATCTGGCACGCTCGTATTGTACGCGGCAACGTCTTACGGATCAGAGAAGAGCAATACGTGCTGGCTGCAATTAACCTAGGAACACCAAAGATCAAGATTGTCTTTTTACACTTATTGCCTAATCTCTACGGTCCAATTATGGTCACCGCAACGATCCAGATCGGATACATGGTCATACTTGAGAGTGGGCTTAGTTTTTTCGGGATAACAGGGTCTACGCTTTCGTGGGGTTGGGACATCGCTTTTGGACGCAGCTATCTAGGCACAGCTTGGTGGGTTTCATCCTTCCCCGGTGTTGCAATATTTCTATCAGTTTTCAGTTTTAATTTACTCGGAGATTTCCTGCGGGATCTATTGGATCCACAGGGAAGACAGATCACCAAAGCATAGTCGTCTCTATACTTTGATTCCAATAACTGAATAAATCCGACGGTGACATTGATAATGAGTGAACCCTGCGACTTGACGGCAACCGAAGCGAGAAACCTTATCGGCCATAAAATGTTATCACCGGTCGAGCTCCTGGATTCGTGTATTAATCGAATCGAACTGATCAATCCTCATCTTGGAGCAGTTGTCTCAACAGATTTTGATCGAGCTCGAGACATTGCAAAAAAACAAGAAAAATCCGTAGTGGACGGTCACTCTCTTGAACCACTTCACGGTCTACCACTCGGAGTTAAAGACTTACTTGAAACTCAAGGACTGCGCACGACGTTTGGTTCTCAGATCTACGCCGATCATGTTCCCAAGCAAGACTCATATACCGTGTCAAAACTACGAAGGTCAGGTGCGAATATTTTTTGCAAGACCAATACACCTGAATTTGGCGCCGGGGCCAACACCAAAAATTCGGTATTCGGAGCGACAGGAAACCCTTTTGATCCGGATCGAACGTGTGGAGGTTCTTCTGGCGGTTCAGGAGTGGCCATCGCAACCAATATGATGCCCCTTGCAACCGGTAGCGATTCAGGGGGAAGTTTACGGGTACCGGCGGCAATCAATGGCGTAGTTGCGCATCGAAGTACTCCCGGACTTGTACCCTCCCCTGATCGGCTAGTTGGATATAGCAACTATGGAGTCGAAGGACCAATGGGACGTAACGTTCAGGATATGTCGATGATGCTCAGCGTAATGGTCGAGTATCACAAAAATGATCCATTAGCCTGTCTCCGTAACGCCGAGAAGTACTGTGAGATAGAACCGGTGGACCTAAGAAGTGTGAGGGTCGGGTTTTCAGAAGATCTTGGTTTCTGTCCTGTCGATAATGGAATTCGTAACCTGTTTCGAGAACGTATGAATTACATCGAGCAAGAGTTTCTCTCAGCTCAATTGAGAAATCAGAACCTCATAAACGTACAAGAGGTCAATTGGATTCTGCGTTGCCTATTTTTCATGACTCAACATAAAAAACATTACGAAAACCACAAGGAAAAGCTTGGTCCCAATATTATTTCAAACTATGAAGCAGCTATGGAGATGCCCGCAGAGAAAATTGCCTGGGCGCATAGAGAACAAACTCTTATAAACAGACGTATGCAGCAATTCTTTGATGATATAGATATTCTAATTTGTCCCACGGTTGGAGTGCCTCCGTTTTCCAAGGACCAATGGTACCCAAATGAAGTGAATGGAAAGAAGATGGAAAACTACATTGAGTGGTTCTCCTTAACTTGGGGATTAACCATTCCGGGAAATCCGATAACGGCCATTCCCTGTGGGTACGAGCCCTCAGGGACACCGTTCGGGCTTCAAGTGGTTGGTCGTTATCATGCCGACCAATTTGTAAGCGGTGTAGCTAAAGTGCTTGAAGACCTATTCAACTCCAAAGATGATCTTAGGCGCCCGGTGCCAGATATAGGGCAATTCGATATTCTGTGAATTAAATTCCTGATTCTCTTAACAACCAACGCCAGTTACTAACTTCTGCTGTAAAACGCTCTATATCTTCTTCAAGCATCAGGCCTTCCTGAACAAGGATTTTAGCGGCGCCTCTTATTTCGTTTAGATAGCTTTCTATATCAATATAGCGGCTTCTCACAGAGGGTCGGGGATCCTGAATTGCGCGTCTAACGTCTTCGTTTTCTGGAAATGGGATATAACTGCCCGTAAATTCGTGCATATAACCCTCACCATGACCTCGATCTCTGACGTTCCATCCACAATACGTCCCAAGCGGTGCCTGCACCATCGGCGCACGAACACCCGCAATCTCGATTCCATCTTGATCAACTGCCGGCACTAGAACTTTGTACTCACCACATCCGCGATCGGGGGGCTGTAGGGTCAATAAGCCCACGGAAGCATTTGGTCCAAAATCATAGGGCGCAAGTCTATTCGGACTAGAAGGTAGAATGACACCAGGAATCTTGGGAAACTGGTTCCGCCACTCCTCAAACTCGATCAAAGTGCGATTCTTCGCACTCGGAACTTGACTTTCAGGCGGTGCTCGACCGTCGGTCGCCCAACAATCCATAGCAACCAATACTGCGCGAAACAGCATAGTCGTCCGTGCTATGTTGTTGTATTGCTTGCAAACACCCCGAACGGGCACCGAAAGATTTGGATCGGCGAAATGCTGCGAACTCGCCCACAAATAAATTCGAACTGTATCAGGCTGAGACAGATCATTCCCTTTCGTATCAGTGTGTACCAACGATCCATGACGCTGCCAATACTCAGTAGCGGACTGGGTATGAAAAACAAGGGGATCGGTTTCTGGTCGTGTAAGAATTGCATCCGTTTCCCCGCTCAGGTGA
>CAZNQF010000129.1:0-5467 GCA_964575125.1 uncultured bacterium | reverse complement strand
ATAACTCATCCTCCAAAACATCCGTAACAGGACTACTGGTAAATACAGGAGGACTATTTGTGGACTGTGATTCTCCGCTGGGAGTAAAATTTAATTTTAATGTATTAATAGCAGTATTGGTAATTGTCAATACTGGTTGATTTACATTTGAATAGTCAAAATTTGCAAATCCCTGATTAACTGTTGATGACGCAACATCAACCATATTGATATTAATAAAAAATCCGCCAAATGCATCCTGAAGAATAAAATCACCCAGAGCGCTCCATTGAGAGTTATTCCAAGTTACCGTTATTTGATTATCATCAGGATATTGTAGCACAATATCCATAACTTGTTGGTTGGTTGTAGATGCTAGAATTTGGGTAAAATATCTATCAAAATTCCATGTTAATGCTGCATCAAATCCCGAAGGAGGGGCCGGAGGTGCATAAAGATCTATCCCTTCGTCATAACCATCGGTAGCATTTACTGATACCCCAAAATACAAATCATAACCACTCCCTCCACCTGAAACATTAATTGGCAATATAAATTCGGCATCTCTGTTTTGACTAAAAAGCAGAGAAATCCCAAATAGAAATAATATACCTAAATGACGTCTCATAAATAAAATATAAACAAAATAAGAATAAACTAGAAGTTACTTGCAAGGAACTCACGATGAATTTATAATTTCTTTGGCTAAAAAACACGAAATAAACAAAATTTAAACTGTTTTTTGTGACATATATCACAAAAAAGAAATGTTTTACATTTAAATGCATTTATTAAATTATTAAATAAACTATATTAATTGAAAAATAATACCTTAATTGCAGAAGGGGGTGGGTTTAGGACTATTTTTACAGCAGGAGTGTTGGATGCATTTATTGTAAATAATTACGATCCATTTTCAGCTTATATTGGAGTATCGGGAGGTGCTTTGACACTTTCATCATTTATTACAAAATCCTACAGAAAAAATTACAATGTTATCATTGAAACTTCAATGTCTGATGATTTTTTAAGCCTACGAAGATATATCAATGGCGGAAACTATATGGATTTAAAAATTCTATTTGAAATAGCTCAATATAAAGATCCTTTTGAGCCAAATGATGCTATAGATAAATTAAATAAAAAAAAATTTACAATTGTCTGCACAAATATTAAAAATGCAAAACCTGTTTATATTAATCCGACAACTGAAAATTGGTTAACATGCTTAAAAGCATCTTCTTCACTACCAATTTTAACCAAAAAACCTATCAAGATTGATGGCGAGTCCTATCTAGATGGTGGATTCTCAGACCCACTACCTGTTGACAAAGCAATAGAAGATGGAGCAGAAAAAATTCTGATCATACGAACACGCCCTGAAAATTATGAAAGAAAAGGTGATTTCGATAAAATAATTGGTTCCATCATATATAGAGATGATCCAATCTATAAACGAATTACTGTAGGAAGTTATTCAATCTACAAGAGGAAAAAACAACGTTTAAAACAATAAATAAATGATGGATTTCCTATAGAGCAAATAGCTCCGAAAATTCAATTAAAAACAGAAAGAACATCTTATACTAAAGATACACTTAACCATGATTATCGATTGGGATTAGAGTGCGGATTAAATTATTTAAACAATCTTTGCTGATGGTTCAGGATATTATATCTAAACTGATAGTATTTTAATATAAATAATTATTACTTTCATCGGCATATATTTGAAATATGTCAATAGAAATAATAAAAAATAAATTAGAAGCTGCATTCCCAGGCGCTGATATAGCTATAGCTAATACAACATCTATGCATCAAGGGCATGGCAGTTGTGGTCTACATTTAAAAACAAAAATTATCTACTCTGGATTTAAAGGAATTTCTCTTTTAGAACGTCATCGGATGATTTATGATGTATTAAATGAAGAAATGAAATCTATTATTCACGCATTATCAATTGAGGCAAAATATGAATCCTGAAATGGAAAAAAGAGTTATAGAAACAACTCAATCTGAAAGAATTTTTTTAATGATAAAAGGAACACCAGATATGCCAATGTGTGGTTTCTCGGCAAGAGTAGTTCGTGTTCTTTCACGTCACGATGCTCAGTACTCCTGTCTTAATATTTTTGAAGATATGGACCTGACAAATGCCATAAAAGAGTATTCAAATTGGCCAACTACCCCACAGTTGTATGTTGATGGGAAGTTGATAGGGGGATGTGATATTGTGGAAGAATTAGATCAAAATGGAGAGCTAAGTACTATTTTGAAACCATAGATTATTACTTTTTTTTAAAAAGCATTAATCGATATGTTTTTTGTTCTAAAAATTCCCTAGCATTTAATTTTCCAGAAAAATAATAACGATTTAGTTTCGCGATTCTTTCTCTATATTTCCATTTTACTAATTTTGAAATCTTTGGATATTGTAGTTCAAGATATGAATTTATAAGTGACTTAAGAGGGCCTGCAAATTGAGTTAAAAAATCATCCAATATTTTAATTGTCGGAGCAGTTTCTTTAGTAATATCAAGATTAATTATTTCTTCAATCGATAAAGCCTCAATTGCTTCCAGAAACCTAGGAAATGGATGCCCTCCTCTCAGCTCTGTAAAATGAGTAGGGTCTTTTTGAAAAAAATCACATATCAAAATATGGCCATGAGGATTTAGAAGATTAATGCATTTTTTAAGAGAATCTTCTATTGGAACATATTGAAAACTTTCGGAAAATAATATTAAATCAAAAGTTTTTTCTGTCTCCAGTTTTTCAAAAATAGTTTTATGAATTTTTACTTTTTCTCCAAGTTTTTTTTCAATTTCAGATGACAAAAATGAACTTGGAGAAACGCATTCGACGTGATGGCCTCGTGAAATTAATCTTTTTGCGGTTGTACCTGAGCCACTTCCCACATCTAGTATAGATATTGCTTTCTCTGGGATATGACTTAATAACAAATCTGAATAAGCTTTTTGTGCATCACTACAATGAAGTAAATCAACAGGAACATCCTGCTCCCAATATCCATAGTGAAGGTCATCTGAATTCATAAAACATCTACCTACCAATAATCCTATTTCCAAGCCTATTTCTTTTGAGTCTAATTTATTTTTTTTCATTTAAATTTTCCGTTTTATAAATTATTCAAATAACTTGTTTCCCATTTTTGAAAACATGGTTGATATTATCTCCAGGACATAAATAAACTATATCTATGGGTTTATCTATATCCCAAATTATAATATCCGCTTTTTTTCCAATTTCAATGCTTCCTACAGTTTTCTCAATTCCAAGAGATACTGCCCCTTGCCACGTAGACGCTTTAATTGCTTCTTCAATAGTCATTTCTAGGAATAAACAAGCAAGCACCAGTATAAATGGCATAGATTGAATGTGGCTACTTCCCGGATTAAAATCAGTTGCTAAAGCAATTTCTACACCAGCATCAATCAGTTTTCTTGCAGGAGCATAACGGTGGCTACCTAAAAAGAAAGTTGTTCCCGGTAATAAGGTTCCTATAACTCTGTTCTGTGCTAGAGAAGAAATACCAATGTTATTGACTGCCATTAGATGATCTGCAGAAATACAATTTAATTCTCCTGCCAATTCTGCTGCTCCTGAATCTTGAAATTCATCGGCATGAATTCTTGATGTTAAATTGTGTATTTTACCTATGTTTAATATTCGCTTAGTTTGTTTTAAATTAAAATATCCTTTTTCACAAAACACATCGCAAAATTTTGCTATACCTTGTTCAGCCACCGCTGGAATCATTTCATTACAGATCAAGTCAACATATGATTCATGATCTTCAGAATATTCAGATGGAAATGTATGGGCACCCATAAATGTAGGGACAATATCAATCTCATGTTTTAAAGAAACATTTCGAAGGACTTCAAGAGATTTTAGCTCACTTTCAGTTGACAAACCGTATCCAGATTTTGCTTCGATTGTGGTTGTTCCAAATTTCAGGAAGTTGTCCATTCGTCTATTTACCATTATTGTTAAATCTTCTAAAGATGTATTTCGTACTCCTTCTATGCTAGATTGAATTCCACCTCCTTTTTCAGCTATTTCCTGATATGAGACACCGGAAAGTCTCTGAATATATTCATTTTCTCGACCATTGTAAAAAACGGGATGGGTATGTGAATCGACAAAGCCCGGAGTAACAAGCCTATTCTGACAATCAAAAGATATATCACCTTTTTTAGTAGTTTTATTGATATCAATAATTAGATTATCATCAATTAATATTTCAATATTCTTAAACTCTTGAATTGATTCCTTAACGGAATCCCAAGTCACTAAACAACCAATATTTGTTAATTGTGTTGTCAATTAGGTATTATTCTTTAATCAGTGGGATTTTAATCCCCCACTTTTTACTATTTTCAATTGCCTGTCCATATCCTGCATCTGCGTGCCTTATAATCCCTAATCCAGGGTCATTATTTAAAACTCTGTCTAGTCGCTTTTCCATTTCATCGGTACCATCAGCAACAATTACTTGTCCCGCGTGAATTGCAAGGCCCATTCCCACTCCACCTCCATGATGAATCGAAACCCAAGTTGCCCCGCTTGCTGTATTTATTAATGCATTCAATAATGGCCAATCAGCTACCGCATCTGATCCATCTAGCATCGCCTCAGTTTCTCTATATGGTGATGCTACAGAGCCCGTATCCAAGTGATCTCTCCCGATTACGATTGGTGCTTTTAACTCTCCATCTGCAACCATTCTGTTCATAGCTAATCCTAGCTTTGCTCTTTCACCATATCCTAACCAACAAATTCGTGAAGGTAAACCTTGAAATTTGATTTGTGCTTGAGCTTTTGTTATCCATCTTTTTAGTGTTACATCATTTGGAAATAATTCTAATACTTTTTCATCAGTTTTATAAATATCCTCGGGCTCTCCTGAAAGTGCAACCCAACGAAAAGGTCCTCTACCATCACAAAACAAATTTCTAACATAAGCAGGAACAAAACCAGGAAAATCAAATGCATTAACTAGACCTCCTTTTTTTGCCTGACCACGCAAATTATTTCCGTAATCGAAAGCAATAGCCCCCATCTCTCTTAGCTTTAAAATACCTTTACAATGTTCAGCCATAGAACGATAACTTTCTTTTATATATAATTTGGAATCTGATTTACGTAATAATAATGCTTTTTGATATGACATTCCATTAGGTACATATCCATCCAATTCATCATGTGCTGATGTCTGATCTGTTACGATATCTGGTACCACACCTCGTTCAGAAAATTCAGGAATAATATCTGCTGCATTTCCCAATAGACCAATAGAAATAGGTTTACCTTTAAAAATAAAATCTCTCGCTATTGATAATGCATCATCCAAAGATTCGGTAGCCATATCTAAATATTTGGTTTCTAATCTTCTCTGAATCCGGGTTGAATCAATTTCAACTGCAATGCAAACACCATTATTCATAGTGACTGACAATGG
>CAZNQF010000128.1:0-5473 GCA_964575125.1 uncultured bacterium | reverse complement strand
AGTTTCTTTCATTATCATTTTTAATCATTGGGTTGTTATCAACTAATTTGATTTGCATATCCATTCCATATTCTTTTAGCATTTGCTGAACGGGTGTTGCCATATATTCGTAGGTCTTTGGTAGACTCACTTCAAATGATAAAACACGGCCTGTTTCTTCATTAACCAACAACCCGTTTTCGTTTCGTGATGTATAGCCTGCTTCTTAAAGAAGCTGAACTGCTTTTTCAGGGTTGTGTTTGAATTTATTGTTGTTTGGGTTTTCATAAACTGAGCCCGCATAGAGTGAATTCATCATTCCGTATTCATTGTAATACATCTCACGATTCATTTTTTCCCGATCATAAAGATAGGTAAACGCATATCGAACTCGTTTATCATCAAAGGGCCATTCGCGCATATTAAAATAATAACCTGATGTCCCTGCAGGTTTCTCTGAGAATATTCTCTGTTTTTTTATCCATCCATTTTGAATGGCTTCATAGTCAGTCTCCTCCACCCAAATCCTTGCCTGAGCCACTCTGTAAAAATCCTGTTCTCCCTTTTTAAATTTTTCGTATTCTAGAGCAGTATTGTCTTTTACAACAGATACTTTTATCTTATCAAAATTATTAACATACTTGTTCATAGGAGCATCTGCTGCCCAATAATCATCTCGGCGTACGAGGGTAAATGATTCCTGATTCCTTATAAGTTCTTCGGGGATTCCGTAGGCTCCGCTTCCGGGTGGCATTGTAAAAGCATAATCCTCAATAAATGCTGTCCCATCCAGATCTTTCAAAATATGATTTGGTAGTAGTGCCATAGTGCTGAAATAAAGAAAATTCCTCCAGTTGATGGATTTTGCTTTGACAGATACTATATACTTGCTTTCCGCTACCGGTCGCTCAAATTTTCCAAATGAGATTTGCTCATTTGGTGCTAAAATAGTCTCGTCCATCCTTAGGTCCCACGTAGCTAACACATCTTCAGCAACTACCGGCATTCCATCAGACCATCTGGCACTGGGATTAATCCTGAACTTAAACTCCATTTTATCATCAGAAATTTTCCAATGAGTTGCCAAGCTCGGTACAAATTCCAATGTGGCTGGGTGCTGACCTAACAGAGATTCATAGCATAACGATTGTATAATACGGTTATTGATCATTTGGCTGGAGTTCTGACCAATGATGCGCATAGTTCGAGGAAAAAGGCTATGAATATAATTGAGCGTTCCCCCCTTTTTTGCCCTTGGGTCTCCAAAAAATGTGCCATCACTATCTGAGTCAATATCTGAATGAACATAGGTTTGATAGCCCAAATCTTCTGAAAATTTTTCAAATCCATAACCACCCTCCTTTGCTGGAGTTGTGGTATCCTGATTTTTAACAATTACTTTTTCTGATGAGCCTGAACTTGTTTTTTTCTCTCCGCTACCGCAACCAATAACTATAAACAAAGCAACCACAGAGCAGAGAATAGAAATCTTATTTAACTTCATAAAGTTTTCCTATATATTTTAGAGTTTTATTAAATGAAACAAAATTTGTTAAAATTTGGGTTAGAAGTTAGCTTACTCACTCCATTACGAAAATAAAAAACCCCGCACGTGTGCAGGGTTTAATTATTGAGTTTAATTTAAACTAAAATCCTTTAACCTGACCGGATTTTTTATATAACTGCCAGACAATGTGCCAGCCCAGCGCTATCATGATAGCGAGCGTTAATCCCGTTACACCAAAAAATTTACCATTATATACGACCGTGTGCTCGTTGATCATTGTCCAAATTAATGGAACCGACATATATGTATTATGCTTGGAACGCAGGCCGGCTAAGGCCAACAGTGCTCCATCTGGAGCTTCACCATTTTTAATTGATGTAATAATAGACTGTTGGGCTGGCCAAATTCTGAACCAAACATTGAAAGCCATCATTGTACCAAACATTGCACCAATGTGAATGTTAAACGCTCGATAACCAAATTGACCACAATGAATCATAAGGCATTCAACACCAATGATCAGTAAAAAACTTATAAGGGTTAAAATTCTGACATTCATTGTTGAAAACTTTGAGTAAATGAAATCGTAAACAAAAACTGACAAAAAAGTAAGCGCGATCATAATATGAGTCCACTTATTGATCGTACCTTCTGAATCTGCCATCATACTGCCCTCTTCACCGGTCATCCCCATTGATAAACTTCCGCTCCAAAAAATAACATAGAGTAAAACAAGGCCGGTGACCCAGGTCCATGCAGCTCCCCAACGAAAAAAGTATAGCGCTCTGGGCATAAGCTCAGGGACAACTTTCTTTTTTGAATCTGCATCAAGAGTACCCGCTACGTGACCATTAATCCAATTGAAAAAGTATAAGAGCCCTATCCAGGTGATTCCAGCTATAATATGAAGCCATTTAAAAATGGGATTTATGAGTTCCATTATGTTCTCCTAGGTTTAGATTTTTGCCAAAACGCTGAGGGGGAATTTAATCCCCCTCAACAGTATTATGTTATAATGAATCTGCGTGTGATGAGAGATATGTAGATACGCCCTCTGGGGACTCTGCCATAGCATCTTTTCCTTCTTGCCACCCCGCAGGACAGACCTCTCCATGTTCCTGATGGTGAGCTAAAGCGTCCACCATGCGAAGCATTTCGTCAATGTTTCGTCCTAAGGGTAAATCATTTATCACTGAGTGGCGGACCACTCCATTCTCATCAATCAAAAATGATCCACGCACAGCGATTGACCCGCCAACCGTTGTCTCCATCTCGTCCTCTTCGGTTATAACCGTTGCTGGTTTAGCCGCCATCAGTACATCAAACGCTCTTGCAACAGATTTGTCAATATCAGCAATGATGGGATATTTTACATTTCCGATTCCACCTTTGTTCACATCTGTATTTTTCCATGCATGGTGCGCCCACTTGGAGTCAACTGAACACCCAATTACCTGTACGTTCCGTTTTTCAAATTCACTCAATCTCTTATCAAATGCAATGAGCTCCGTCGGACAAACAAACGTAAAATCCAATGGATAAAAGAACAATACAACTTTTTGCCCCTTGTAGTCCGATAGACTGATGTCCTTAAATGAATTATCTGCCATTACAGCTGTAGCCTTGACATCTGTGGCCTTTTTAGTTACTAACATTTTTATTTCTCCTTAGTTTTTTATTATTATTACAAATTCCCTATAAAATAAGGGACAAATTTTAAACATTAAAATATAAATTTCTCTGAACCTTTTTTATTTAAATTTATAATGGGTAAAAAATATTTTCATTTACTCGAAGCCCCTTTTAACTACCTCATAAAGTGCTCTTGAACTATAAATAATCTATTGTGAATTAGGTTGACCCAGCTGTAGGTGTGACCTTTATCTTCACTTTTTTATGGGCAGGATTGGTGACCTTGAATGTATTGTTCAATGTCATATCTACATTGATTTGGCTACCATCGAAAGCATCCTGAAGATAAAAACTGCCTAGCCCCTTCAAACTCTCCGAATTCCACTTCAATACGATTAGATTTTCAGGTGAAAATTGCAGATCAATATCCCACACATGTTCTCTTAAATCTTTAGTGTCTCCCTTTAAAATCTGAGAATAATATCGCTCCCCCTCCCACCAAAGTGCAGCATCAAAAAATACAGGTGGTGGTGGTGGTGGTGCATACCTGTCCACTCCATGGTCGTATCCATCTGTTACCTTAGGGGAGAAACCGATTGTCAGGTCATATGACACTTTACCCGTCCCCACATTGACAACTACACTGAAGTCTGGATCGGTTTTCTTTAAGTCTTCTGATTCTACTGGATTTACTTTTAATTGTTCAGAGATTTTGTCTAATTTTTTATCTATTTTCTTTAATCTATCGGATGTTTCAGATGTTTCATCAGGGGAAAAGCTACCATTTGTATCTACATTGGTTTCTTTGCTTTTTTTCCCACAAGAAAAAATTAACATTATGCACAATATCCATTTGAATTTCATACAAGAATTTATCTTATATTTTTATCTAATAACTCAAAAAAAGTAACCTCAAACCGCCCATCAACGATATTTCCTTTTACCTTTGCCTGGCGAATGGTATTGCAAAACCCCTCCTCTGCGTGGGCATCACCGTGATCATCAATACTGGTGTTATCTACAAAATATGTATGATTGTCTATTCTAACTGCAAGGTCACAGCCTGATTTATCTGTCATGTTAAATTGGCACTGCCCGCAGGACGCTTCTACAATTTGAGTGTTTGACTTCTTCATACATGAAAGTATAAGGAGTGTTGGTATTATAATGTAAAATAATTTTTTCATTGTTTTAATTTAGGTTCATCCTCTTTTTTTACATAGAAACACTGGTGTTTTAAAAAACCGGTTAAGGTATCCAATCTTATTCAAAAATTGATCTCTATTAATTTTAGTTCGGCAGTTGAATGATAGATATTTATTAATGTACCATCAGAATCTGATAGTCGGGCATATCCATAGTTTCTATACATATAAAGTAGTCCCTTTTCTCCAACAATATCATACATATCTAAATCATTAGCCAACTCTCCTGTATACTCTATTCTATAACCATTGGTGGATATATCTCCATAATTGTACCAATCTTCACCGGTGATAGTTTTTGTTAAAAAATTTTCTATGAGACTCCAACTTTGACCAATAAATAGAGGATATTTTAGTATTTGTTCAGAATTGCTATGAAATATTATTGAATCACTTAAAACAAAATAATTTTGAAAATATTCCCCAAGTGGTAAAACCAAATAACTATTCTTTAGAGATTTTGGTATGGCTGGCAAATGGCTTTCGCCACTGTTTGCCACACTGAATAGCCCATGTTCATTTTGTTCTAAATAATTTATACTATTATAGTAATTTTCTCCAGAATCTTCTGTACAACTATCAACAAAACTTAAAGAATAATAACTCATATTGTTAAGAGATACTATTGAATCAACACTTGCATGGCGAGTGCACGAAAGGCTATCAATTAATATCAAAGAGTCAACTGAAAAAGAGTCAACGGAAGATCCTTCAAACATATTAACTTTCCACGAGTAAATCCATTTGTTCCCAATGTCTAAGGGATATCTATAATCATTAGTTTCTAATTTATCATCACAGGCCCAGAACAACACTAATGGCATAAGTAAAAGGCGTTTCATCTCTTAAATTTATTCCATCCCCACTTTTTTACAAAGAAGTGAAAAAAAATTAATCATACTAATGAATGGGATATTGACCATATTGATTTTCATGTTTATCACTTTTTTTGCACAGAAAAATGATAAGAATAATAACTAAGGGTGTAACGCACATTAAACACCACCAGCCACTTCTATTTATATCATGTAATCTTCTTGATATTACTGCTAAAGATGGAAGAATAGTCAAAGGTCTGTATATTACAGTTAACAGTCCAACTTCTTCATAAAGATTTGCTAATGGTATATATTCAGAGAAAGGCAATGTT